>JAXJRE010000201.1:0-3478 GCA_036310785.1 Acutalibacteraceae bacterium | reverse complement strand
TGTATCCAGAGGTAACATTATGAAGCTGATGAGAATACTTATTTCAATATTGTTTATAATTGTTGTCGGCTCGTGGACGGTCAACAAAATTCTCTACATAACCGTTAAGGATCATACTGCGCCCGTTATCACCTCCGACCGTGAAACTCTTGAGCTTTCCGTCAAGGACGACAGAGAAAAGCTGTTGGAAGGACTTTCGGCAACGGACGACCATGACGGCGATCTGACGGACGAAATACTCATCGGAACTCATTCAAGGTTTATTTCCGACGGAGTATGCGACATCACCTATCTTGTTTTTGATTCCGGCAACAATGTCGGCAAGTTCACAAGACGTGTAAGCTACACCGACTATACCGAGCCGCAGTTCACTCTTAACGAGCCGCTCATGTTCAAGTCCGGCGACACGGTGTCCATGTTCACAAAGATAAGCCTTACCGACTGTCTGGACGGAGACATCTCCTCCAAGATCAAAATAATCGTAAATGACGTTGACAGCTCAAAGATCGGTACATACAGCGTCACCTTCGAGGCATCCAACAACTACGGAGACGTTATCAACCGCAAGCTCCCCGTAAACATCGTTAACGATACTGCGGACTCGCCTCAGCTTACGCTATCCGATTATCTTATTTACGTTGACGTCGGAGCAAGCGTGGACGCTAAGAAATATCTCGTTTCCGTCGAGGACAAGTATGACGAAAAGGTCAGTCTCAAAGATGTTGAGATCACATCTATGGTCGATACGAAAGCTCCGGGAGTTCATCAGGTCAAATACACCTATACGGATTCAAGAGGTCTTACCGGTCACACGTTCCTCACCGTTATCGTGGGAGAGGGGTAAAATATGAAAGAAAATACTGCAAGATCAAATCATACAAATATTTTTATTGTTCTGCGGGATCTTTTAAGGAACGCCGTTTTCATCCTGATGGCGGCGATCATAGGCTTCTTTTCCGTCACGGTTTACGGCAGCTATATCCGTCAGCCTGAGTACACCTCGTCGTCAACCCTTGTCGTAAGCGCAAAGAGCACCACCTATGCGAACGCATACGCCGCCCTTTCGACCGCTTCGTCAATGGCAGGTGTTCTCAAGGAGGTTTTCGAGAGCGATATCCTTATGCAGAAGGTCAAGGAGAGCACAGGAGAAATTGCAGACGGAGTTACCGTTTCCGCAAACGTCATTTCAGGCACAAACCTTCTTGTCCTCAACGTAACTGCCGGGGATCCGAAAACGGCATACATCGTCAGCAACTCCATTCTTCAGAATTATAACGGCATATCCGACTATCTTTTCTCAAACGCAGTTCTTGAGGTCGTTTCCGAGCCTCAGATTCCGACGGCGGCATCAAATCCTTTCAACACCACGCTCTACCGTCTGTTTGCCGCAGTTGTAATGGCGGCCGCAGTTGCCGCAGTTGTTATATTCTCCTGCGTCACGAGAAAAACCTTTAAAACGATTTACAGCGCTCAGGACGAGCTTGAGGGCGATTGCTTCGGCGTAATCAGCCACGAAAAGAAAGCAAAGACCTTGCGATCTCTGCTTCACGCTTCAAGGAAGTCCGTGCTTATCAATTCTCCGACCTGCAGCTTTGCCTTTGAGGAAAGCAACAGAAAGTTTGCCGAAAATCTCAGGTTCAGACTCGAACAGAACGGTTACAAGCGTGTGCTTATAACAAGCGTTGCGGAAAACGAGGGAAAATCCACAATTTCCACAAACCTCGCTCTGGCGCTCAGCGGAACAGGCAAAAGGTCGATCATCATCGATGTTGACTTCCGCAAGCCCGCACTTTACAAGATAATGGAGCGCGACAAGCGTTCTATTCCCGATATAGTTTCCTATATCGACGGAAACAGCGAAATTGAGGAAATCATTCACCAGATTCCCCACAGCGGCGTCGATACGGTGATGAACTTCGGCTCAAGGAAAGAGGCCGCCTCGTATATACGTTCGGTCAAGCTGGCGGAGCTTCTCGACTATGCCGAAAAGAATTACGACTATGTCATCCTTGACGCTTCACCGATAATAGTCGGCACGGATGTTCAGCTTATTTCCGATATTGTTGACTGCTCGATCGTTGTTGTCCGTCACGACTATGTTCGCATCGACGATATCAATGCGGCAATAAGCGATATAAAAGAGGGTAATTCAAATTACCTCGGCTATGTGCTGAACGATTACCGTGAATTGAATATGCAGTTTACGGGCGAAAACATTTATAGCTACGGTAATTATGACAATTACGAATACGGCAATAAAACACCAATAAATATACAATCCGAGGAACTGAAATGAATAATAACATAAATTCCAACGGTCAGAAGGACGATGTTCTTGACCTCCACGTCTTGCTAAAAGACGCCCTTAATATTGTAAAGAAAATATGGTGGATCAGCCTTGCGGTATTCGTATTGCTTTCATCGCTCTATTGCGGATATCAGAAGTATTCATATGTTCCCACCTATGAATCAAAGGCTTCGTTCACCGTCAACACCACAACCTCCTATGCCGAGGTTGCCGCCTCCTACGGTTTCTACTACGATTCCGCCAACGCCGAGCAGATGGCAAAGGTTCTCCCCTACATCCTCAAAAGCTCGGTTTTCAACGAGGTTCTCAAGGAGGAGCTGGGCACAAACAGGGTGAACGGCACAATCTCCCTTTCGGCAATCAAGGATTCCAACCTTTTCTCGATTTCGGTCGTCAGCACCAACCCCGAGGACGCCAAGGCGGTGCTTGATGCGGCAGTAAAGCGTTTGCCCGATGTTTCAAGATACGTTATCGGCGAAACAAAACTCAACATAATTCAGCCGAGCGCAGTCCCCTCCTCGCCCAACAATCCGATAAATTATTTCCTGTCTGTGCTCATCTGCTTTGCGGTCACGTTTGTGCTCAGCGCAGTTACAGTCGTGATTATCGCCCTTTTCAGAAAGACGATACAAAGCGAGCAGGATTTCCGCAAGCAGCTCAATATGGTATGCTTGGGTACTGTTCCGTATAAAAAATCGTCAAAGAAAAAGAAGAAAAGCAAAAAGAACAGGAAGGACGAAGCTCCTTTCATCATAGATACATCGAGCGACAGCGGAAAGCGCATTGCCGAATGTATGAAGGGCATCGCCCTCAAGGTCACAAGAGCGATGAACAAGACAGACGGCAAGGTTCTGATGGTCACGGCCGCAATGGTAAACGAGGGCAAAAGCTCCGTTGCAATGAATCTTGCACGGTACATAAAGCTCGGCGAACCTGACAAAAAGGTTGCTCTTATCGACCTTGACCTGCGCAAATACTCAATCAGCAAGATGACGGAAAATCAGAAGAACTTCTGCCCGATCAATAAGCTTCTCGGCGAGCAGAAAACGGTCAAAAAATCCTTCAGCAACCGAAAGGTTCTTGTTATACAGTCCGAGGGCAGTCCCAAGAGGATAAAAAGGCTCTTTGACGAAAATCATAATGACGTTGTTATATTCGGAAGCGACAATC
>JAXJRE010000200.1:0-4136 GCA_036310785.1 Acutalibacteraceae bacterium | reverse complement strand
GCTATCGGACCTTACAAGGGCGGTCTGCGTTTTCATCCGAGCGTTTATTCGGGAATCGTCAAGTTCCTCGGTTTTGAGCAGATCTTCAAAAACAGCCTTACCGGACTTCCGATCGGCGGAGCAAAGGGCGGCTCGGATTTTGATCCCAACGGAAAATCAGATGCAGAAATCATGCGTTTCTGTCAGGCTTTTATGAACAATCTTTACAGATTTATCGGTCCCGACATCGACGTTCCTGCCGGTGACATCGGCGTAGGCGGCCGTGAGATCGGATATCTCTACGGTCAGTACAGACATATCAAGGGTGTTTTTGAGAACGGTGTTCTCACAGGTAAGGGCAGAAGCTACGGCGGCTCGGATATCCGTCCTGAAGCTACCGGATACGGTGCGGTTTACTATGCCGAGGAGGTTCTCAAGCATTTCAATGAGGATATGAACGGCAAGACTATCGCAATTTCAGGCTTCGGCAACGTTGCGTGGGGTGTCGCAAAGAAAGCGGCTCAGCTCGGTGCAAAGGTGGTTACGATCTCCGGACCTGACGGATATGTATATGACAAGGACGGAATTTCCACCGACGAGAAAATTGACTATATGCTCGAAATGAGAGCGCACGGAAGCGGCAAGGTCAAGGACTATGCCGACAAATTCGGGGCAGAATATCATCAGGGTGAAAAGCCGTGGGGTGTAAAGGCTGACATTGTGATGCCCTGCGCCACACAGAATGAAGTCGATCTTGAAGAAGCGATGAAGATTGTAAACAACGGGGTAAAGTATTATATCGAGGTTTCAAATATGCCGACAACCAATGACGCTCTTGAATATCTTCAGGAGAAGGCTGTCGTTGCTCCGTCAAAGGCTGTTAATGCAGGCGGTGTTGCGGTTTCCGCTCTTGAGATGAGCCAGGATTCCATGCGTTACAACTGGTCTGCCGAAGAGGTCGATGAGAAGCTCAGAGAGATTATGAAAAATATCTATTCCAATTCCGTTAAGGCGGCTGAGGAATACGGCTGCGGCTATAATCTTGTTGCAGGCGCTAATATTGCAGGCTTTCTCAAGGTTGCCGACGCAATGATGCAGCAGGGTATATTCTGATTTTTTACAAAAGAGGCGTTTTTTCGCCTCTTTTTGCTCTTTTGTAACCATTTGTAATTGAAAAAAATAAAAAACTTGTTATAATATTTCGGAGGTGAGCGCAATGAAAGGAAAAATAATCGTTATTGAAGGTCTTGACGGAAGCGGAAAGTCAACTCAGATAGAGTATCTAAAAAATAAGCTTTCGGGACAAAATGTCTGTCAGATCAAGCTACCCGATTACGACAGCGATTCAAGTGCGCTTGTAAAGATGTATCTAAGAGGAGATTTCGGGAAAAAGCCCGAGGATGTGAACGCATATGCGGCGTCCGCTTTTTATGCTGTTGACAGGTATGCTAATTTCAAGATGAAGTGGAAGAATAATTACGACAAGGGCGATATCATTATTTCCGACCGTTACACAACCTCCAATGCTTATCATCAGGCAACCAAGATCTCCAAGGAGGACAGAGCCGAATTTTTCTACTGGCTTGAGGATTTTGAATACGGACTTATGGGGATTCCTGAGCCTGATGCGGTTATCTTCCTCGATATGCCGATCGAGATATCACAGAAAATGATGTCAAAGCGGTATGAGGGAGACGAGAGTAAAAAAGATATTCACGAGAGCAATCTCGATTATTTATACAAATGCCGTGATGCGGCTCTTGATGCCGCTCAGGAGATGGGCTGGTTTGTCATTAAGTGTAATGACGGAAACGAGCCGAGGTCTGTTGAGGATATCGGCAATGAAATTTTCAGTATTGTTACCCGGGAGGTATTATGAGCTGTTCCTTTCATAAGCCCGCTTTTGATGATATAAAGTGGATGAAAGAAAAATTAAAAGAGAGTCAGCCGAATTGCTGTGATTTTTCTTCGGGAAATCTTATCGGCTGGAGCAAGTTTTTTAACGGCAGAGTGGGAGATATTGATAATTGCCTGACTGTTCGTATTAAAGACGAATTGTCCTTCTGTTTTCCGAAAGGTAAAAACTATGAGCAGGCGTTAAAGACTATTGTCTCTGAGTACGGTTATCCGAATTTCTACACCCTTGAAAAGCATGAAACCGAGATTATTGATAAACTATTTCCCGGGAAATACAGCTTTAATGCCGTGAGAAACTCTTTCGACTATGTTTATTCCCGTGAAAAGCTTGCAACGCTAAAGGGAAAGAAATACCACGCAAAGAAAAATCATATCTCATATTTTGAGAAAAACAATAATTGGAGCTTTGAACCGCTGACGCGTGAAAACATTGCCGACTGCGTTGCCATGAACGAAAAATGGTATGAGCTGAATGTCGAAAAGGACAGAGTCGGAATTGAGCATGAGCGTGAAGTCCTGCGTATGAATTTCGACCATTTTGATGAGATCGGATGCGTCGGAGGCGTTCTCAGGGTTGACGGAGATGTTGTTGCCTTTACGTTCGGTGAAAGGCTCAATGACAATACCTTTGTAACTCATTTTGAAAAAGCGTTCTCCGACATAAGAGGAGCATACCCGATGATAAACAGGCTCTTTGCACAGGAAATGCTTTCTGATTATGAGTTTGTAAACCGTGAGGACGATGTAGGCTCGGAAGGTCTCAGAAGCGCAAAGCTGTCATATCATCCTGATATTTTATTAGAAAAATTTGTTGCCTTAAAAATTCAGGACAAGCCATAAGGCGTTTGTTAAGGATTGATTTATAATGAATTGTGTTGTTGATACCGTTCGTTACAGGGAGGATATTGTTTCCCTGTGGCACGAATGTTTCGGTGACGAAAAGGAATATATCGGGTTTTTCCTTGATAACTGTACGGACAAGCTGTGCCTCGGTTATATCGGGGAAGAAGGTCTTACTTCAATGCTTTTCCTTTTAAACGGAAGCGTCAACGGCTGTTCCTGTAAATATATTTATGCCGCCTGTACTTCTAAGCGTTTCAGAGGGCGGGGACTGATGGGCGGACTCATTGAGTATTCAAAGCAATTCTGCTTAGATAAAAAGATTGATTTCATTTTTCTCGTTCCGGGAGAGGAGAGCCTGTATTCTTATTATTCAAGGTTCGGCTTTATCCCTAAGATGATGAGGACGGATATTGAGCTGAAAGGCGGAAACGGTACTTTTAAACCGCATAAGACGACAGATATCCGCTTTGCGGCAGAAAAAAGATTGAAGCTTCTCCCTGCCGACCGCTTTGCCTTTGACTTGAAAACGACCGAATACACGGTCAGGGAATTTCTTCACACGGGCGGAGAAATCTACTTTGCGGACGGTGAAAACGGTTATCTTGCCTTTGCTGTCAGAGATAACAAAAATATCCTGATTAAAGAGCTTTTAACTCAGTTTAACAAAAATTTAACAAATATTTTAACATTATTTGAAAATTTAGACGCTGAAAATGTTTACATTCGCACTCCGTTAGTGTATAATAGTAAAGATATTGGGTCTGTGTGCACAAAATGTGGTATGCTGTACCCGATTTCCGGCAAAGCTAAAGATTGTATAAACGCAACAGATATATTCTATTCGGGAATGTATCTTGACTGAGAGGTACAAAAATGATTTACGTTTTTCTTGCAAACGGATTTGAGGAGATCGAAGGTCTTACCGTAGTCGATTTTTTAAGACGGGCCGAGCTTGAGGTCTGCACCGTAGGTATCTCCGGCAAGCTGATTGTCGGCGCACACAATATTCCGGTTTTCTGCGATCTTGACGAGTCCGAAGTCAGACTTGACGATGAGCTTACCGCCGTTGTGCTCCCCGGAGGAATGCCCGGCACACTTAATCTTGAAAAATCGGAAACGGTTAAAAGCGCCGTCAAATTTTGCGCCGAAAACGACAGATTTATCTGTGCTATCTGCGCCGCTCCGTCAATTCTCGGTCACATGGGTTTGCTAAAGGATAAAGAGGCGTGTTGCTTCCCCGGATTTGAAAATGAGCTTGAGGGAGCAAGGGTGAGCGAAAAATTCGTTTGCCGTGACGGAAAGATTATTACGGCTAAAGGTATGGGAGCTGCGATTGATTTTTCGGAAAAGATTGTCTCCTGCCTTGCCGATGAAAATAATGCGAAGAGGATCAAGAG
>JAXJRE010000199.1:0-1601 GCA_036310785.1 Acutalibacteraceae bacterium | reverse complement strand
TTGATTATCCATACAGCCCTCGCCCGTAATCACAAGGTCGGCTTCTTTAGCCGCTGTCTCAAATCCCATAGCTTTCAGTACAGCAGGAGCGCCTTTGACGAGCTTTGCGCCGATGAAGCTTATCAGACCGAAGCCGAGACCGCCTGCCGCGCCTGCACCCTCAACCTGAGAATTGTCCTTCCCGATAGTTTTTGCGGTTACTTCGGCAAGATTTTTCAGTCCGTCGTCAAGAGATTTAACCATTTCGGCGTCCGCGCCTTTCTGCGGTGCAAAAACATATGCCGCACCCGTCTCGCCGTAAAGCGGACTGATGACATCGCAGAGCACCTCAATTTCCGTTTCGGAAAGTCTTTTATCCAAGCCGCCGAGGTCAATGCGCCTTATCTCGGCAAGTCCCGAACCGTTGAGAGAAACTTCTCTGCCGTCCGCTCCGTAAAATTTAGCTCCGAGAGCCGCCGCACAGCCGATGCCGCCGTCGTTCGTCGCACTTCCGCCGATACCGATCATTATTTTTTTACAGCCCTTGTCCAGAGCCGCCTTAATAAGCTGACCTGTTCCGTATGTGGTGGCCAGCATCGGGTTTTTCTTTTCGCCTGCCATGGGCAGACCGCTTGCCGCCGCCATTTCTATAACTGCGGTGTTGTCGGGCAGAATACCGTAGAACGACTTTGCCTGTTCAAAAAGAGGCCCCGTAACATCGACAGAAATCTTTTCTCCGCCGTTAAAAATCAGGGACTCAACCGTTCCCTCGCCTCCGTCGGCAATGGGAAAACACTTGATCTCAAGCGAAGCGTCAAGCTTCTGAAACTCCTTTTTGACAATCTCGCATACCTCTGCCGCAGACAAAGTTCCTTTAAACGAATCGGGAGCAATTACTATCATAAAATTTCCTCCGACAGATATTTATAGCCTAAAATCTTCTTCAGTAAAGTGACCGATGCCGACCGCTTTTTTCGGAACTCTTTTCAGCGGATCATACTTAAAACTGCGGCAGGAGGAATCAAGCTGTCTTATTCCTGTTTTTACGCAGAGAACGCAGTCCCCGTCCGCCGCTATCATACCGTGAGAGCAAAGTCTGCAAGCCGGTACAATGCCGTCGGAGTTGAATAGCTTCTTTTTCATTTCAACAGTCCTTTCACGGATTAATCCGAAAATATTTTATCACACTTTTTTGTCCCTTGCAAGGTTAATATCCATAATGGTAAACGCACCGAGCACGAGCATTGCGACAGATGCCGGAACTGACACGGAATACGGCTTGACGGTAATTTCCGAAAACGAGGAGAAAACCTGTGCCTCGCACGGAAAAAGCTTGAATAAAAGGAAAGCGATCGGCAGGGACAGAGCGCAGTTTGCAATTCTCGACAGCCAGAAATCGGGCAGGGACACGCCGATTTTTTTCAGATACGGCAAAAGCTGCATATGTACCGCAAAGCCCGACCAGCACAGAACGGGAGCAAGGAAAAAAAGCGGCAGATGATTTGCGGCATAGGAACAGCCGCCCGTGACCTCGGACAATACGACAAGAATACTAAAGGCTGAATTGATCTTTGTAAGCTTTAAAAGAAACGGCATTAAGCTTGAAAAAAGCAGTATCCACG
>JAXJRE010000198.1:0-7557 GCA_036310785.1 Acutalibacteraceae bacterium | reverse complement strand
TTCTTTTGTTCTTCGCTTAGTGCGACAACCCATTCTTTACCATTTATTATGGACACGTTCTGCAAATACTATCTTATCTTTTACTTCAATGACCGTGCCGTCGTCAAGCACAGCCTTGCCTGAAAGCTTTCCGAAAACCTGATGCGGAAGCATACAGATCAGCTTGAGATCAAGCGGAGCTACTCGGTCGATTATCGGTTTAAATTCCATTTCAAACCGTCCGTCATTGCTTGTAAAAGTCCAGGGCTCGGTATAGAAGTATTCGCCGTTTCTTTTGGGAATATTGAATGTCACCTGATCGAGCTTGTGAGCTTTACCGTTATAAAAAAGCATATTTTCGCTTGCCGCCGAGGTGTCGCCGAAACCGTAACCGATGTTGAAGCCGAAGCGACTGCCGTCGTCGAGGATCATCTGTCCGCTTCCCCAGTACCAGGTGTTGTCGTAAGTCCAGACTCCCCTGCCCCAATCAAGTGTTGCAAGCGATTGATTTTCTTCGTTAAACTCCCAGTGCAGGTCGCCGAAGCTCATCTTTCCTTTTGCACGCATGCAGTTGATCTTCTGATTATAGTAAAAATGCTTATCCTTGTCAAAAGGAGTTGCAATTACCATGCTTTCCTCGGGAATGTCGGTCAAAGTGACGTCAAAAGTCAGGAGCTTGCCTGAATTGCAGTAGTTTCCGTATGTACCGTAGAGATGCCTTGTTTTACCGTCGTTTTTAAAGGTCATATCACAGGTGCCAACTTTAGCATGGACATCACCCTTTTCGCTTGTGGACGGCAGATTTAATTTTCCCAAAGGAAACGCACCTATCTCGCTGTCATTCATCTGAAACGGCTTGTCGCCGAAGCCGAGAAGCGAAATGCTCAGACAGCTTACATATCCGCTGTCTGAGAGCGTCAGACACAGACCGCAATCCTGATTGCCGATATAGTAATAGTCCCATTCCTTGATCCTGATTTTTGAGGCTTTAATATCGTTTCTGTTGTATTCCCAGTAAAGTTTTTTTGCAAATCCCGGCTCTGTGATGTTTCCGTTTGCGTTGAGAAGCTTCTGTTTCGAGGTTATTTCGTGCTGTGTAAACTCTGACATAATATTCTCCCTTCAAAAACTTTAGTTAAGTGCAATTATTTTCCCGTTTTCATCTTTTTAAGATCACGGTAATCAATCAGCTTAAAGCCCAGTGACTCAATGTGCTGTTTCGTCTGAGGATCCTTGAGAAGCTCGTATTCCCAGACTCTCCTATGCCACGCTCCCGAAGCTCCCTTGAGATCCTCGGTCGGAAGACACGGGTGCATATAGGTTTCCGTAACAGCACCGTCGGGGAAGGATTTATAAAGCTCATAGATATACTCTTTGAAATTGTCATAGCTGTCGTTCTGAGGACCGCTCCATTCGTTCGGTATAAGGTAATCGGGAATGGCTGTACCGTTTTGTTCTGCGGCAGCAACAACCTTATCAAGAAGTCCGAGAACAACATTTTTGTCAACCTGAATATCAAGCATCGAATTGCTGAACTGCTCATCGGCAAGATTTGCAGGGAAGCGGAACGGAAGTCCGTATTCCGCGGCAAGTCTGATTGCGACATTGAGCAATTCAAAACGGCCTGTTGCAACTCCGTAGATTGAGCCCATATGATTGTCGAGGTGGGACGGGTCAAGGCCGAGCTTTTTAAGCAATTCAATCTGAGCCTTTGCCTCGGCATAAACCTCGTCAAGATCGGCGTGCTTTTCAAATTCATCGCTCTCGTGATGCATATATCCGAATTCGTCACGCAGACTTTCCGTATTTTGATGTGCAACGGGTCCCCAGCGGTAGGTGCTCCACTCGTTAGTAAACGTCCAGTGAACGCCTATGCAAAGCTCGGGATTTTCCTTAGCAAATCTTGCCGCTTCGGGTGCCCACGGACACGGAGCCATAATTGTCGATGAGGTCAGAGCGCTGTTGGGATCTTTTAAAAGATCGAAAATTGCAAGGTTTGCGCCTCTGAACGAGCCGAAATCATCGGCATTGATTATCATATATTTTGACATTTAATCACTTCACTTTCTGACCGCTCTTTTTTCTTTCTTCAATTTCGGTAACCATTTCTTTCTGTCTTTTCTCTGTGATGTTATAGAAAAGCATAGGAATGATTGTGCCGACCATACTTATTGCGCCTGCAAGAATGAGGATGTTCCAGAGAAGCTGTTTGCCCTCGGGAGAGATTGCAGGATTAGCTTCGGGATTGATGCCTGCCCAGCTGTAAGAGAACACGCCGATAAATGCGCCGAGAGCCATACCGATCTTGCTGATAAAGGTCTGCATTGCAAAGCAGATGCCCTCGCCTCTCTCGCCTGTTTTCCACTCAAGATAATCGACCGTGTCGCCGATCATAGCGTAGGTAATGATGTTGTTTACACCCTGCGGTATTCCGAGCAGAACAAGTCCGACAGCGTTGAAAACGAGCTTCCACGGTGCGTCATAGCCTACAAAATACATAGCAAACATTACGACTGCGCCGAGAATGTGAACATAGATATAAGCCCATTTTTTTGTAAATTTCTTAGTCATCCACGGAACGAGGACGGAAGCGACAAGTCCGCCGGGAACAACAAGCAGGGTAATAACGCTGAAAATTCCCTCGTTGTTAAGAACATACTTTGCAAAGTAAAGACCGCCCGTGTATGAATAAACCATTCTCGCTCCGCCGAGAATACCCGAAAGAACAACAAGGAGAAGCTGTTTGTTCTTGAAAAGGAGCTTGAGATTATGTCCGAGTGACGGAGGAGCTTCGTTTGTGGTGAAGCGTTCCTTTGTGTTTTTAAATCCGTAATAGAACATCGGAATTGCAAGCAACGCAAGAACTACCGCACATATGAAGTAAGTCCATTTTAAGGTTTCCGCATTCTGCATAATATACTGCGGAAGAACATTTCCCTCTGCGTCCTTGTACTTTGCCGTTACAGCACTTGTGATGATGGGAACGCCTACCGTTACAAGACCTGCGCCGAGAGTACAAACAAGTCTTGCAAAGGTCAGTATGTTACCTCTGACGACGGTGTCGTTTGTCATACAGGTTGAAAGTCCCCAGTAAGGAACGTCGGCAACAGTATAGACCATCGACCAGATAACATAAATTACGGTAATGATAAAGAATGTTGTTTTCGATTTAGCTTCAAAGAACGGACAGAAGCAAAGAATTGTAGTGGCGGCAATGGGAATAGCCATCCATTTAAGATAGGGACGGCACTTGCCCCACTTTGTTCTCGTTCTGTCAACGATTGATCCCATAATAGGATCGTTAAGTGCGTCAAAAATTCGGGTAAACAGCATCAGGAATGCAACGGCCATTGCACCTGAGATTGTCTTAAAAAGCTGACCTTTTTCTGCCGCACCAAAAAGTAATGCATCGGTCATAAAAATCGTAAGATAAGAACCGATAATGGTACAGATAAAGTTCTGACCGAAG
Organism: Acutalibacteraceae bacterium; assembly: GCA_036310785.1. Classification (GTDB taxonomy): domain Bacteria; phylum Bacillota; class Clostridia; order Oscillospirales; family Acutalibacteraceae; genus CAG-488. The sequence continues at coordinate 4,109 of JAXJRE010000198.1, read as the reverse complement.
CCCGTAACGCTGTAAGCAATCGCCTCTTTCGGCTGAACGCCCTCACCGGGAGTTGTGCCGAAAAGCTTATGTAAGAAATTGCCCTTTGACATAAAAAACCTTCTCTCTTTTTGCGAGTAAATCTCACATACAATTTTAAATAATTTTATCACATTATATGATTGTTTGTAAATTAAAAAACAAAAAACCTACTTTTCATACAAAAATCAAGCAGGTTTTTTATTATATATTACTAATGAGAGATTTTCTTTACAAATAGTAAAACTGTGTATGTTAAACAAATTATCGAGCTTGTCCGAATTTTTCATTTAATGATTCTTTAATTTCCTCGCAGATTTCAACAACCTTAAATCTGATCTCATATTTCGGACTGCTCTCGACAAGCTTAATTTCGTCTTCGGTAAAAACATTTTCTATTTCATCTTTTTTATCTGCGGCAGGCACGCACATCGGCGGAAACATAACGCACCACCAGTTATGCCCCTCCCCTGCGCCGATAACAACACGCAGGGCAAGATACCGACCGGCAGGCAGGGTGACGGTTTCGTATGTTCTTGTAGTAAAATACTCCCTTGAAAGAGAAATTTTAACGTCGTAATCGAAGCCTGACGTATAGATAAATTCTTTTGCCGACTTTTCCAAAGCAGGGATTTGCGGTTCAATTTTTTCAACTGCATTTTCAACATTGACGCTTCCGTCAAAAATGCTTTTACCCTCCTCAAGCAGGAAGTCTCTCAGACGGATTTTTAAATTCTGATCGACGCTTGAATCGGAATTTGCAATAACATGAAGCCTCAGAACATCGGAACGGATTTCCTGAGAGGTTTTGGCAAAGGAACAGATCGAAAAAATAATTGCAACAATCATACTGACGCAAATTGAAATTTTTATTTTTTTTGAAAAAGACATACAGTCAACTCCTTACTTTGTTTTCTGGTAAAGTGTTGACTGTATTTTTCGGTATTATTCATACATTGCCAGAATTTGGGCAGATTTTTCCTTTACTGCACTTGCAAGAGCTTTCGGCATAATGACCTTGATGTCCGTGCCGTACTGGAGTATCCAGTTTACAAGACCTTCGCTCATTTCAACTGTTGCCCTGATACGGAAACGATCATCCGAATCCGTCTTGATAGGTACATCCTCGCCGAACTTTTCAATAATTTCATCGAGGATCAGGTTTGAGCATGAGAGAGTTATACTTTCTTCCTCGCCCGAGAACATATTGAAAAGCTTGTTGGAATAATCTGTGACATCGAACTTTTCCTTATACGGAGAAACCTTTGAAAAATGCTTTGAACTGCTGTTCAATTCCGTTAATTCGATAATTCTGTCAAGCCGCAGGTGCATAAGATTTGCGTACTTATCGTTGTTGCAGATGAGATAATAATGATCGTTTGACCAGAGCATAGCATAAGGGTTGACGATGAAAACCTTGCCCTCGCTCCTGACAAGATATTTTTTCTCAATAGAACGCCTTGCATAGCGGATCTGAACCTGTTTTCTTCCTTTGATCGCCTTGTCGAGGGTACGGATAGTCTCATAGAGATCCTCCTTATCGGTCTTGGTACTGCCGTTGATGTAGATCTGCTCTCTTAGCTCCTCCTCCTGAAATTCGCTGACAAGACTGCCGATTTTATAAATAAGACTTTTTGTATTCTTTTCTGAAATGAATTTTGCCGCCTGAACCGCATCAATCAGAAGTCTTACCTCGGGTACGCTGAATTTCCTGTTTCTGAGGTAATAGCCTCGTTTAGGAGCACGCACATTGACGATATCCATCCCGTACTCCTTCAGATCGTCAATATCACGGTAAATTGACTTTCTTTCGCATTGAATACCGTAGCCGTTAAGCATTTCAATAAGCTGTAAGGCGGAGTAAGTATGGTTTTCGTCAGTCTGTCTGTTAAAGATATCGGCAAGGAATAAAAGCCTTAAATTATGATCTCCTTTATTCATAGAAACCACCTCAATACTTTAATTTAGCGTTGATCTCCCTGATTGTGTCTGCGTCAATTTTCAAAAGCTCACGGTCGTATGTATAAATTCCGTTGACCTCAAACTCAACGTCGCTGACCTGAGTATAAACCGTTGCGCTGAGACCTCTGCGGATGTTGGGAATAATCTGCTTTTCAAACAGCTTTTTATAAGCCTTTGTAAGCGATTCCTTGGTCTTGAACATAACGTAGCCGAAGCTCTTGGCTCTGTTCCAGACGTGATTTTCGATTATACGGCTGTAACCTCCGAATTCGCTGAGAACAAGAGGTCTGCCGTCACCTTTAGGCGATATAAACGGCAAAATATACTGATGGACGCTTTTTAGCTCGGGACCTTTCTGATCGTGCCAGCCGCTTGCGTGGTCAACAATTCTTGTCGGATCGTATTCCTTGATCGTCTCTCCGATTCTCTTTGCGTCAAACTGTCCCCAGGATTCGTTGAACGGAACCCAACAGCCGATAGAAGTGCAGTTGTACAGATGATCAATAGTTTCAAAAACGGCATTTTCGTGCTCTGTACGACATTCCTCATTGTCTACGCCGAACCACTTGTAATACCTGTCGGGAATACTCCTGACAAAGATATTCGGAAGCACGCCGACAAGGAGCATATCAATTTTCTTTGCTCCGCAAACCATGTCCTGCCATACTATCATTCCGAGCCTGTCGCAATGATAGTACCAGCGTCTCGGCTCAATTTTTATATGCTTTCTGAGCATATTGAAGCCGAGATTTTTCATCTCACGGATATCAAAGATCATCGCTTCGTCGCAGGGAGGCGTCATTCCGCCGTCAGGCCAGTAGCCCTGATCTAAAAGTCCGGTCTGGAAATAAGGCTTGTTATTAAGATAAAGTCTCGGAACAGCGTTGTCATCATATCCGATGCTGAATTTTCTCATTCCGAAGTAGCTGGAAACAACATCGAGAATGTTCTCGTCCTCATCGCAAAGAGCTATGACAATATCGTAAAGAAACGGATCCTCGGGACTCCATGTTCTCACATTTTTGAGCTTGACGGTTTTATCCTTTTCGATCTTGCCTGCAAAAACGATATTGTCTCCTTCTTTGATGATCGCTCTGAGACTTGTATCCTCATCATATGAAATTTCGGTTTCAATTCTTATCTCCGACGTGTCAAGCTCGGGTGTAAGTCTGAGATTTTTAATATGCTTTTCCGAAACAGGCTCAAGCCATACGGTCTGCCATATTCCGCTTGTTGCCGTGTACCAGAAGCCTGTGCTCTTTCTGACCTGCTTTCCTCTGTCCTGCCAGCCCGTTTCCGTGGGATCAAAAACACGGACGATAAGCTCGTTAAATCCCTCTCTGAGGTATTCCGTGATATCAAAGCTGAAAGGCAGGTAGCCGCCCTGATGAGTGCCGACAGGTTTTTCATTGACATAAACCATACAGCGCCAGTCTACAGCCTCAAAATGAAGAATCGTGCGCTTGCCCTCAAAGCAGTCGTCAAGGATAAACTTTTTCCTGTACCAGATATATTCGTCAGGCTCGATTGTTCTTTCAACGCCCGAAAGATAGGTTTCAGGTGCAAACGGAACAATGATCTCGCTTTCAAAATCCTGAGGGATTTCCTCGGTTTTCGGTGTTACCGTAAAATCGTATTTTCCGTTAAGGCATTGCCAATCGTTTCTGACAAGCTGAGGCCTCGGATATTCCGAAAGTGGATTTTCGATATCAATTTTATCTGCCCATCTTGTTTTGATACGGCTCATAGTTATTCCCCCTTATATTCTTCGAGCTTTTCTATTAAATATTTCTGAGCCTCGTCAATTCCCTCAGCCGAGGCCTCAAAGGTTTCTTCAGTGATTTTTTCTTTTTGAGTTTCGTCGTAGCATTGACTTCCGACATAGTAAACTGCTTTAAGGCTTTTTTCATTGTTTTCGTCCTTTTCGATCCATACCCTGTACCTGAATGTATCCGATACAAGACAGCCCTTGTAGGGGTCTGTTCCGTAAGAGCCGGCATAGATATTTCCCTCGCCGCCGAAGCCCATCAGACCGAGAAACCACTCATAGGACGGCAATTTAATCAGTTCTTTCATATTATAATTTACTCCTTAAATCAAAAAGTTTTCGCCAAAGAACGACAGAAAGC
>JAXJRE010000197.1:0-9545 GCA_036310785.1 Acutalibacteraceae bacterium | reverse complement strand
GATGAGCACCGCCCCACCAGCCGGGAGTGTTGGTCGGATATCTGCCGTGAGCTGTCCAGGAATAGCCTTCATATTCCTCAAGCTTATAGAATAAGCTTATATCTTCAGGAAAACCTACAGCCTTGAATGTTCCCATATTTTTACCGCTTGAAAAAACGTAAGCGCCTTTTATCCTCGTGTTGATATCCATAACGGTTCTCGCAACATAGGTCTTTTCGTCAAGCTGCAAACGGGAAAGCACGGAGGCAAAGGGGGCAACGAAGTAACGCCAGATGTACGGAACATCGGTTATTTCCGGGATCTTGCGGATCGGTACGGATTCCGCCTTGACAATTTCAAAATTTTCTTTGAGAAAACGCTCGCAGTCAACTCTTGAATCGTTGCTGTCAAAGAAAATGTGAAAAGCATAAAAATCACGGTATTCGGGATAAATTCCGTATCCGGCAAAGCCGCCGCCGAGTCCGTTGGAACGGTCGTGCATGGGGAGCATACTTTTAATAATATTCTCACCCGTCATCACATTTCCGTCCCTTGATATGACGGCGGAAACGGCACAGCCCGACGGTATGCGGATCTCTCCTTCTTTTTTCATAAAAAACAGTCCTTTCAAAAAAACGAAAGACGCCCATTCCGACAGGGGCAAAATGCCCCTGCCCGAATGAACGCCTTTGCTCATCGATACGGCATTTTAACATATTAAAAGACATTTGTCAATGACTGAAAACAATACATTTCACAATTATAATGAAAAACAAAACTAAATTTTCTATTGGAAATATCTCACAAAAAATTTTTAAAAAATTTGTTAAAAAAGCTTGACAAATGGAAAAATTGCGTTATAATGACTGACATAAAGGCAAAGGCGTCTGAAAATCCGATGGGTTTTTAGACGCCTTTTATCTTTGCAAATTCAATACGGTGCATTAACGGGGCAACGGAGTCTCATGGATTTTTCTATGGAATTTCTGCCCCGTTTTAATTTTATTTTTATAAGGAGTGTTAGTTATGAAAACCGTACCGGATTATTTCGGATGTCTTGTTTTTGACGACAGGGTGATGAAAGCAAAATTGTCAACAAGCGTTTACCGTTCGCTGAAAAGAACAATCGACGAGGGCAGAAGCCTCAATAACGATGTTGCAAACGCAGTCGCAGAAGCAATGAAAGATTGGGCTGTAGAAAACGGTGCAACTCACTTCACGCATTGGTTCCAGCCTTTGACAGGTATTACGGCTGAAAAGCATGACAGCTTTATCTCTCCCGCACCCGACGGCAGAGTTATTATGGAATTTTCAGGCAAGGAGCTCATCAAGGGCGAGCCTGACGCATCTTCTTTCCCGTCCGGCGGACTTCGCGCCACCTTTGAGGCAAGAGGCTACACCGCATGGGATCCCACTTCATACGCATTTATCAAGGATAAAACCCTCTGTATTCCGACAGCGTTCTGCTCATACGGCGGCGAAGCTCTTGACAAAAAGACTCCGCTTCTCCGTTCCATGCAGGCTCTCAACAAGCAGGCAATGAGAATACTCAAGCTCTTCGGAAACGAGGACGTAAAGTGCGTCCGCACATCGGTAGGTCCCGAGCAGGAATACTTCCTTGTTGACAAGGAAATGTACGAACAGCGCAAGGATCTCAGATTTACAGGCAGAACCCTTTTCGGCGCAAAGCCGCCCAAGGGACAGGAGCTTGACGATCACTATTTCGGCGTTATCAAGCCGAGAGTTGCCGCATATATGGCGGATCTTAATGAGGAACTCTGGAAGCTCGGCATCCTTGCAAAGACGGAGCACAACGAGGTTGCGCCCGCTCAGCATGAGCTTGCACCGATATATTCAACAACCAACATTGCTACCGATCACAACCAGATCACAATGGAGATCATGCAGAAGGTTGCCGCAAAGCACGGTCTTGTATGTCTCCTTCACGAGAAGCCGTTCGCAGGTGTTAACGGCAGCGGAAAGCATAACAACTGGTCTATGGCCACAGATACCGGCGTAAATCTCCTCACTCCCGGTGAAACTCCTTATGAAAATGCACAATTTTTGCTTTTCCTCTGCGCTGTTATAAAGGCGGTTGACGATTATCAGGATCTTCTTCGTCTCTCCGTTGCGACTGCAGGTAACGATCACAGACTCGGAGCAAACGAGGCTCCTCCGGCAGTTGTTTCCGTCTTCCTCGGTGACGAGCTTACAGAAGTTCTTGAAGCAATCGAAAGCGACACTCCGTACAGCGGAGCGGAAAAGACGGTTATGAAGCTCGGCGTTCACGTTCTTCCCAAGTTCTTCAGAGACACAACGGACAGAAACCGTACTTCGCCCTTCGCTTTCACAGGTAACAAGTTTGAGTTCCGTATGCTCGGTTCGGCAAACAGCATCGCCTGCACAAACATTATGCTCAACGCTGCTGTTGCAGAGAGCCTTAAATCTTATGCAGACCGTCTTGAGGGCGCGGAAGATTTCGAAACAGCTCTCCACGATCTGATTAAGAAGACGATCAAGGATCATAAGAGAATCATCTTCAACGGAAACGGCTATGACGACGCATGGATCAAGGAAGCAACGGAAGAAAGAGGCCTTCTCAATCTCCGTACAACTCCCGACGCTCTGCCGACTCTCCTCGACAAGAAGAATGTTGAGATGCTCACAGCTCACAAGATTTTCTCAGAGGCTGAGATCGAGTCCCGTTATGAGATCACTCTCGAAAACTACTGCAAGACCGTAAACATCGAAGGTCTTACGATGGTCGATATGGCAAGAAAAGAGATCATTCCGGCAGTCGAGAAGTATGTTTCCGACATTGCAACCGCTTACAGCGCAAAGAAGAATTCCGTTGCAGGTATCTCCGTAAAGTACGAGGAGGAAATGCTCAAGAAGCTTTCCGTTCTTGTGGACGAGATGGATGCAGCAGTCAAAGAGCTTGAGCTTGCGCTCGTTAAGTACAACACCATCACCGATATCACCGAGGCTTCGGAGGATATCCGTGACGATGTATTACCGAAGATGTCAGTTCTCCGTATCGCCTGCGATGAAGCAGAGACGATCACGGCAGAAGAATACTGGCCGTTCCCGACTTACGGCGATCTCCTCTTCGGCGTTAAATAAACAACTCCTTAATTGATTTATCCTTTCTCGGTATCTTGTGCCCTCCGTAACGCAGAGGGCACAAGAAAATACCCCAAAGGTCGGTTAAGTAAAATAAAACAGAAAATTTTTAAAGGCGTTTGAGCCGAAAGAAGTATGGCAGAGGTTCACTCCCAGAGAGTGCGGAAGGGTGGAAGCCGCACAGCGGAAGCTGTCAGAATAACATTCGGCGAGCTGTGATCCGAAAGGTAAAACGAGTAGGTGAGACGGAGGTTGACCGTTAAAGCAACAGGATCTTGATTGAGATCCCAAAGAACAAAAATAGGTGGCACAGCGGGTTACAGCACTCGCCCTATTGTTAAGCAGAAAAGCTTACAGATGCTGAAAATCAACATCGGAGGATTTTATTATGTGTTCAATTATGGGTTACTGCGACACCTGTGACGATTTTGCAGAATTTAAAAAAGGATTTGACAAGACGGTATCCAGAGGTCCCGACGACAGCCGTATCGTTGATACGGGCAAGGGACTTCTCGGCTTTCACCGTCTTTCTATTATGGGACTGACTCCCGACGGAATGCAGCCCTTTGAGCTGGACGGAAGCTATGCAATATGCAACGGCGAGCTTTACGGATTTGAAAAAACGAAGGAACAGCTCAGCAAGAAATATACATTCAAGAGCGGCTCGGACTGTGAGATTATTCTCCCAATGTACCGTGAGTACGGCGTGGATATGTTCAAAATGCTTGACGCCGAGTTCGCTATGATTATTTATGACGCAGAAACAGGCGAGTATATCGCCGCAAGAGATCCGATCGGTATCAGACCGCTTTATTACGGTCACGACGCAAAGGGTACAATCGTATTTGCCAGCGAGGCAAAGAACCTTGTCGGAATGTGCAAGGACGTTATGCCGTTCCCTCCGGGACATTATTATAAGGACGGAGAATTTCATTGCTACTGCGACATTGCGGCGGTTGACGAGGTCAGCTACGATTCCCTTGACACGATCTGCTCGAAGATTCACGACAAGCTGGTTGCAGGCGTTGAAAAGAGACTTGTTGCAGACGCTAAGGTCGGTTTTCTGCTTTCGGGCGGACTTGATTCATCTCTTGTCTGCTCAATCGCTCAGAAAAAGAGCGACAAGCCGATCCGTACCTTTGCCATCGGTATGAGCGAGGACGCTATCGACCTGAAATACGCTAAACAGGTTGCCGATTATATCGGAAGCGATCACACCGAGGTCATTATGACAAAACAGCAGGTGCTTGATTCGCTTGACGATGTAGTTCATCTTCTCGGAACGTTTGATATCACAACGATCCGTGCTTCAATGGGTATGTATCTGCTTTGCAAATGGATTCACGAGAACACCGATATCCGTGTTCTTCTGACAGGTGAAATATCCGACGAGCTTTTCGGATATAAATACACAGATTTCGCCCCGTCGGCTGAGGAGTTCCAGAAAGAATCTCAGAAGAGAATCCGTGAGCTTCATATGTACGATGTTCTTCGTGCCGACCGCTGTATTTCGGTCAACAGCCTTGAAGCCCGTGTTCCGTTCGGCGATCTTGACTTTGTAAAATACGTTATGTCCGTCGATCCCGAAAAGAAGCTCAACAAGTACGGCAAGGGCAAGTATCTTCTCCGTCACGCATTCGAGGGGGATTATCTTCCTCACGATATTCTCTACCGTGAGAAAGCGGCGTTCTCCGATGCGGTAGGCCATTCAATGGTTGACTACCTCAAGGAGTATGCAAACGAATACTACACGGACGAGGAATTTGCCGAGAAGTGCGAAAAATACGACCACGCAAAGCCGTTCACCAAGGAATCTCTGCTTTACAGAGAGATATTCGAGAAGTATTATCCCGATCAGTCTCAGATGATCGTTGATTTCTGGATGCCCAACAAGAGCTGGGAGGGCTGCGACGTTAACGATCCGTCCGCAAGAGTTCTCTCCAACTACGGCGACAGCGGAAAATAAAATAATCGTCACATAAATAATAAGCGACTGCAAGTAATCCGGAAAGGAACGTCCTGCAGTCGCTTTTGATATTGTAATTAAATTATTAGGTTATTCGCAAATATATATTTCCTGAACTCTTCCGTCGGCACCGATTCTGAAAGTCTGAATCTCGTAGGGCATTATCTCGAAGCGGAAAGCCGCATTGAGCCTGTCGCACATAATGTATGACGAATTTTCCTTTCCGTCGGTCTGTGCAACTCTGAGCACGGTGTCGCCGCTTCCGTCCTCGGCAAGCTTGATTTCGGCAAGCTCGATTGCGCCGCTGAGTTTAAATCCGCTTTCGTCGGGAGCGTTTCCGCCCGTGATATCCTCGGCAATTTTCTTTGCGCTTTCATCGTCGCCGTTGAAATGAGAAATCCAGGCCTCTTTTATCTCTGCGGTCTTGTCCTCACCGTTGACGGCAGAGTATTTTTCAGCGTCAACGAGCTGTTTCTCTACGCCCTCAGCCTTGACTGTTTTTGACGGAAGAAAGACGGTTTCAAGCTCAAGGTGTGACTCAAAAAAGCTGTCGGCAAGCTCCTCATAGGAGACGAACTCATTTTCTTTGATAAAATCATCGTCCATATCGGTTACATCGTCCGTGTCGGCGTGCATAACAAGAGTTCTGAAACCGTCGGCTCCCTGAAGCCATTTGCTCTCGTTTTCGCCGTCAAGTACAGCCGCATCAAAAAGCGACGAATAAACGATCTGCGCAAACAGGTCGTTATAAATCTTCACTCCGTGGAAAACACGGTATTTTTTGCCGAAGCTGTCAAGAAAATATCTTGCGGAGTAAAGACAGCTCTTTATAAGAGCAATCTCCGACAGCTCGTCCGATTTTGTCCATGTGCCTGCAAACGGAATCCACTTGTCAGCCCTGATCTTCTCTGCGACCTGAGCGAAAAGAACGGGATCAATCGCTTCAAGCTCGTTGAGCTGACCTGCATAAAGTCCGTTGACCTTGAGATTATCGAAGGTGTCAAGCTTCTGCAAAGCGTCTTTTATCGCTTCAATGCTGTATTCGTTTAAAACTGCGATTTTGCTCATACCTGACCCTCCTCGTCAATAAATCCGTAGTATCTGCCTATCCAGTAGGCATAGGTGTAAATATAACAGCTCTCAATGCAAATGCCCGTGTCGTTTCGGCCGTTTATATCGAAAGGATTGCGGTCATATTTGGAAATTACTCTTTCATCGGGCCCAAGCAGAGCAGATATTTCTATCCTGCGCTTCTCGCTGTAATTTCTGCCGAGCTTGACCGGTATGTCGTGACGGTCATAGTTGACGGCGGCGGTGAGTCGGTTACATTCAAAGTGATTGAACCACCACTCGTCCTTTTCAAAATCAATTTCCGCATCGGGGACGCCGAGCTTATACATAAAGTCGTAGCCGGGTGTATGCTCCCTGAGAATGAGACCGCTCCACGATCTGAAAGCGTTGCGGTATTTTTCGAGGAGAACTTCGTCCTCCTCAAGAGTGCAGAGCATCCAGTAGGTCATAAGCGCAAGCATATTGTCGCCATACATAAGATCCTCTTCGGGATTGACCTTTTCTCTCATTGCTCCTTGGAAAAATCTGTCGTAGTGCTTTGCGCCGAAATCGGCATAGCCCTCGGCAATGAGCTTATCGTAGGTTTCCTGCCAGATACCTTTTTCACCCGTGATATACATTGTGATTTTCAGATAGGCAAGCATTTCCGATGAGTTGAGGGGAGCGTCAACATAGCCTATCGGATCGTTTTCGAAGTAACGCTTGCTCCACTTCGCCCATGTTGTCGGCTTGCCCGAGGATTCGCAGAATTCAAAGCCGTGATTGATTATATGCAGAGTAGTCCTCTTGCAGGCGTCTTTGATTATCTCGTCAAGCTCGGGATCGCCCTCGGCAAGAAAATCGTGGGCAATCTTCATCTGCAGGAAGTGTCCTGTTACCTCGTCGCTGGAGGTGTCCGCCTTGTAGGTGATGTCGTCGTCAGTATAGCCGAGGTCACGGTAGAGGGCTGCAAGTCTGTCGGGAATGGGATAATCACAGGGGACTTCTTCACCTGTTCTTCCTTTTTCTTCTGAGAAGGTTGTTTTAACACAGCGAGCCGTCTTGCCGTCACGCTTGTAGAATATTCCGTCATCGGGAACAGGCTCGCCTGTAACGTGATAGGAACGGGAGATAAATCCCTCCGGTCTGCCGTGGATATACATAAGAAGCAGGCAGGCTTCGCAGGCTTTTGTCGCATTTTTCCTTGCGTCCCGGACTCTCGGATGATCCTCGCCGAGCTTGTCCCTCAGCGTTGCATAGCGGAACATTTCGCCGATCGCATAGCCAGAGGTGAAAAGTCCGTCGTTATCACAGCATGCGTAAGGATAGCGTGACTCGTAATCCCTGCTTTGTGCAAGGTCACGCTGACTAACCATTCCTCGGCGCATAACATATTTGTTCGTTTCATCAAGAAGCATCTCCGCCTTTTCCTCGGCGGTGAGCGTAAGCATCTCGATGTGAGAAACCCTGTCGCCCGTGAGAACCCAAAGTCCGTCACCGTCGGGAAGAATTGCGTCCACATTCTGATCGGGCAGATAGCGGTGAGCGCTGAAATACATAATCTTGTCGTCAAGGCTCTTTCCGTTGGGATCGTAGCGTGTTACGCCCGTTTTTCCGCCGTACCATTCAACCGAATTGTTGCCCTTTGCAGAGCAGGTGTAGTCGCTCTTTGCCGAGGGGAGAGGGTAGGGAAAATCGGACAGATCGGGAGCCTCGCTGACCGCATTGAAAAGTGCGGCAGGAACGGCAGGATCGCTTCTGTCAAAAAAAGTTGCTTTACGGGTTAAGTGTTTTTTAAGTATGTAAGGTGCCATATATTCTCCTTGTGTTTATAAAAAATCTCTGTTAAATCTCTGTCTGAAAACGATCTCGCCGTCCTCGGAAACATCTATCATTGTTGCTCCCTGAAGCCAGTTTTTCTCGTCGCCGAACAGGGTGCGCATACTGTCACAGACATAGGTGTTGTAGCCGCCGCATTGTGCGTAAACAAGACGAACGCCCTCATATTCTGCGCAGAAATCGTTGACATGATCGTGACCGACGACAACCGCCTGAGTAGAGCCAAGCTCCTTGATCGCTTTGAACATTCCGCTGTTAAAATCGGAGCAGCCGATCGACTCGTACATTCCGCCGTAGAGGATATCCGCCTTGCCTGTCGGGACATAACTGCCGTTTTCGTCGAGCGACATAACCTCTTGATACTCACACAGGGCGATGTGCATCATCATTATCGACTTGAATTTGCCGTACTCTTTTTCAAGCTTTAAAATGTTGTTCTTATACCATTCGATCTGACCTTTTTTCAAAAAGTCGTAGCCTTTCAAATCCTCGGGCGCGCCGTTCTCCGTGTTATGATGCGGAACGGGACTTCTGCCCGAATCGAGCATTACAATGCTCTGCTGTATCGTATCTTCGGACGAAAGAATGTTGATGAAGAAATTGCCGTAACCGAAAAGTGACGGATCGCCGAATTTTGAAAGGCAATGCGGAAAGCTCTCAAGAGCCTTGAGCATAAAATATTTGTGGTATTCCTTTTCGGCTCTCGCTTCGTGGTTGCCGAAAACATAAGCCCAGTAAATGCCCATTTTCTCCATAAACCGACCGAACTGGAAGCAGTCGATCTGCTGATGATCCGTCAGAATAACGTCACCCGTGAAAAGAATGAGGTCGGGCTTTTCTGCCGCAACGTGACGTGCAAGCATTTCAAGCGGCTTGTTTATATTGTCCGCCGCATCCATATGCATATCGGTTGTGACAAGAATTTTGAACGGCTTGTTGACTATTCTGCCCCTTGTGTCGCACTTTGCGATAAAGGTTGAGTCCGCAGTTTCCTTGATTATTCTGACATCGGTGCCGATATATTTCGGCTCTGCGGAGAAAAAGTTTGGACAAAGCCTGCCGCCCGAGAGCTTCTTCGCTCCCTTTTCTGCGGCAAGCAGAGCTTTAATTGAATTAAAACGAACAAATGTGGTAATAGGTCTCATTTAATACTCCTGTGATTAAAGATAATCTCTGTTAAATCTCTGTCTGAAAACGATTTCGCCGTCCTCGGCAACATCAATCATAGTAACTCCCTGCATCCAGTCCTTTTCTTCCCAGCCGAAGTTTGAGCCCATTGTGTAGGTGTTGTAACCGCCGCACTGAGCGTAGACAAGGTAAACTCCGTCATATTCAGCGCAGAAATCGTTGATATGATCGTGACCGACAACAACCGCCTGAGTGGAGCCTAATTCCTTTATTGTCTTGAACATTCCGCTGTTGAACTCGGAACAGCCGATCGACTCATACATTCCGCCGTAGAGAATCTCCGCCTTGCCTGTCGGAACATAATTTTCGTTCTTGTCAAGCTCCATAACTTCCCGGTACTCGCACAGGGCGATATGCATCATCATTATCGACTTGAATTTGCCGTACTCTTTTTCAAGCT
>JAXJRE010000196.1:0-7352 GCA_036310785.1 Acutalibacteraceae bacterium | reverse complement strand
TCAATGGCAACGGAAAGAGCGGTCGTGTCGCCGCCGAAGCCCTGAGGACCTACGCCTGTTTCCCTGTTGATGCGGTCAAGAATTTCAGCTTCCATCTCGGCATAAAATTCATCGAGATTTTTCTGAGAAACGCTCCTGCAAAGAGCCTTTTTGGCAAGGAGAGCGCATTGCTCAAAGTCGCCGCCGATGCCTATGCCGAGAACGATGGGCGGACAGGGATTGCCGCCTGCGGTTTTCACACAGTCAAGAACATATTCTATGATATCCTCCCTGCCCCTCGCAGGCGTCATCATTTTAAGACAGCTCATATTTTCGCTGCCGAAGCCTTTCGGAGCAACGGTGATTTTCACGCCCTCGCCGTCAACAATATTCGTGTGAATAACGGCAGGCGTGTTGTCCTTTGTGTTCACCCTTCTGAGCGGATCGGACACAACCGAACAGCGCAGATAGCCGTCCACATAACCGTCATGGACTCCCCTGTTGACCGCATCATAAAGACTGCCGCCGACAAAATGCACGTCCTGACCTATTTCAAGAAAGACGACCGCCATACCCGTATCCTGACAGATCGGAATATCCAGCTCCTTCGCCGCATCAAGATTTGCCTCGATATCACCGAGCACGCTTTGGGCAAGAGGATTTCTCTCACAGCCTCGGCAGGAAGAAATTGTTTCGGCAAGGTCGTCGGGAAGGAGCTTGTTTGCCCTGATGCAAAGCTCGGCAACCGTCTTTGTTATTACGCTTACATCTATTTCTCTCAAAATAATCACCTACAAAAAACAGGAGCAGAAACCTGCCCCTGAAATACCTCACAGTTTATTTGTACCGCGACGGTTGTATCCGCCGCCGTGCTTGGAGTCACGCTTCAAATCCGACATCTTCTCGTCGCTTACCTGCTTGAATTTCGCCATCATGCTTTCAAAGGACTGAGGTTGATTATCCGTGCTCTTATTGCCCTGCCAAACATTCGCCGCAGGTCTTCTCTGCTGGGTGGACTTTGGCTTCTGAGTTTTAGGCTGTTCAACGGCTTTTCGGATAGACAGGCTGATCTTACCGTCATCTGCAATAGAAAGAACCTTTACCTTGACCTGCTGACCGACTTTCAGATGATCCTTGATATCCTTTACAAATTCGGTCGCCACCTCGGAAATATGTACCATTCCCTTTTTGCCGTCATCAAGATCGACAAAGGCGCCGAAAGACGTAAAACCTGTTACTTTTCCCTCAACTATTGAACCAACTTCCAACTGCATAAAATGCGTACTCCTCTTTTTTTCCGAACCGTCAATCGTTCACAGAGACTTCGTAATAGACGTGCTCGCCGGGTTTAACATACCCAAGCTCATCTCTTGCAATCTTTTCGACGTATTCATCTATTTCACCGCTGTCAATCCGTTCCTTGATCTGAGCGTTTTCCGCAACCTGCTCGTCATAGGATGCCTTGACATCGGCAATTTCAGCTTTGGTTTCTCTGATGTCTCTATGTATGGTTATCAACGAAATGGCGAAATATGCACACAGCGCAATAATGCAGAATGAAACAATAAAGCTATGCTTGCGCTTCTTCTTTTCAGCCATTTCAGTCACCTCGATTCCGAATTTCTTCTTGCAACGGACACTCCGTTACGGATTGATTATACACTATATTGTGTCGATTATGCAAGTCATTTTTAGAAAATTTTTTAACTTTTATAATATTTTTTTTACAGTTTTGGATTTTTCTGACGAAAGCTATCGCTTTGCGCCTTACAGAGAGGACAAAGCCGGAAATTCTTTTCCTCAGCTTTCTGAGAATTTTTCGGATCAGGTAAGAGATAAACGAATCCGTGAGCTTAAACGCACCGTATCCTCCGAGAAGCTCCCCTGCCACGGCGAAAAACATCACCTTGCCGTTGTATCGGATAAGGAAGAAAAAGAAGGTGACGGTCAGGCAGAACAGCAAAAATATTATATCCCTTGTAAGAGTGAATTTTTTATCACTTCCTGACAGGATAAAAAATAATATTCTCAGCAATCCGTAGACAAAGCCGAGGGCAAGCCCTATTCCGACGGAATAGATAAACCCTAAAAGCTGTTCGGAGGTTTTAGGAAGATAGTCGATCATCGGAACACCCTGTTCAGAAAACTGCCTTTAACCTTGGGTGCATTGTAGCCGACGCTGTCAATGCCGCCCTCAACGGTCATATCCCCCGTTTCAACGGACAGACGGCTTATTTTCAGATCATGTCCCCTGATTACGATCTCACCGCACTCGCTCTGAGCGATTATGCAGTCCTCCTCGTAGCTGTCAACGTTTTCGATTCCGGTTGCACTGAGCTTTTGCCGATTTTCTATTACAACATCGTGGATAAAATCTTCAGACATAAAAAACACCTCATAAAAATATATGAGGCGAGGTCAGAACATATTCAATCTATTACCCTATACATCAAAGCCGCATCGTCCTTGTTTGCGTGCTCCGTAACCTTGGTGACCTGAATTTTGGTCGTGTTCGAGCCCATAGTTATCTCGATGATATCATTCTCCTTGACATCGTACGAAGCTCGGGCAACCTTGCCGTTGACAAGGACGTGCTTTGCATCGCACACCTCGTTGGCAATAGTCCTGCGCTTGATAACACGGGAAACCTTGAGATATTTATCCAGTCTCATTTTTATCCGATCCTTTCGGTGAATTGTTCTCAACCGCTAACTGCAAAATGTCTCTAATCGAAAAATGTGCCGTGGGCGGTTTTATTCAAAATTTAAAAACAGAGGCAGGGCAATTTTGTTAATATGCCCCGCCCATTACAATCGAACTAAAATAGAATTATTTAACAGCGTCCTTGAGAGCCTTACCTGCCTTGAAAGCCGGCACCTTGCTTGCGGGAACAGTCATTGTTTCGCCTGTTCTGGGATTGCGAGCCTGCTTCTCTGAACGCTCTCTGATCTCGAATGTGCCGAAGCCGACAAGCTGGATCTTCTCACCGTTCTTGAGTGCGTCAGTTGTTGCGGCGATAACAGCGTTGACTGCCTTCTCGGCAGCCTTCTTGTCCATTTCACCCTTAGCGGCAACTGCGTTGATAAATTCTGTCTTATTCATTGTAATTCCTCCAGTTTTTTATTATGAAATCTCCAAGGTATCCGAAGCACCATTCATCAGCCTTAAAGCATATCATTTGAATTGATTAGTTTTGTTTGGCTTCGTCCCAAAGCCTGTCAAGAGTTTCGATATCCGACTGCTTCATATCAATGTTTCTTTCAGCGGCAAGCTTTTCAACAGTTTTGAAGCGTGCGACGAACTTATCCGTTGCGTCGGTGAGAGCCTCTTCGGCATCGGTATCGACAAAGCGTGATACATTTACGGCAGAGAAAAGAACGTCGCCGAGTTCTTCATTGATGTTTGCCTTATCGCCGTTTGCGATCGCTTCTTTAAGCTCTGCGATCTCCTCGGAAAGCTTATCAAGCGCACCGCCGACCTCGTCCCAGTCGAAGCCTGCCTTTGCGGCTTTGGACTGAATTTTCGCCGCTCTCATAAGTGCAGGAAGCTCCCTCGGAACGGAGTCGATCGCCTGTGAGGTTGATTTCTGCCCCTTGGACTTTCTTTTGATAGCGTCCCAATTTGTCAGAACATCGTCAACGGAATCAACATTGACCTCTCCGAAAACATGGGGATGACGCTCAATGAGCTTTTTGCAGTTTTCATCGGCAACGTCGTCGATATCAAAGACGCCCTTTTCCCTCTCGATCTGAGTGTGGAAAACGACCTGCATCAGCACATCGCCGAGCTCCTCACGAAGCATATCGGGATCGTTCTTATTGATAGCTTCGATGGTTTCATAAGTTTCCTCAATGAGATTTTTCTTGATGCTCTCGTGAGTCTGCTTGATGTCCCACGGACAGCCGCCCTCGGAACGAAGTATCCTCATAATCTCAACAAGGTCATAAACATTGTATTTCTCTTTAAATTCAAATCCGTTTTTCATATCCATATTATTTTAACCTAAAAATCCGCGTTTTTCAAGGGCTTCGGCAACTTTTTCTCCTTTTGGTATCATAAGGAGGTCATCTTTTGAGATTCCCTTGAGAAGAAGTATGGTAATAACGTACGAAATAACTGCCGCAATGACGGCGATTATCAGAGCAAAGGAGTTTCCGTTAAGCATTCCGTCAGGATCTCCGAGATTGCCGAGAAACTTTCCGAATACAAGATTGGTCAGGAAAGCAACGACTGCGCTGATTGCCGAGCAGATGCAAGGCTTGATGAAAACCGACATAAAGTTGATCTTCACACCCGTCAGCTTGATTATCGAATACATATTGATTATCAGAACAACGAGATAGCAGGCGATCGAAGCGATAGGAGCACCCTCGATATTGATATGCGGATTGCCGATAAGCACATAGTTGAGTATGATTTTTATCACCGCACCGACAATGAGCGACTTGAGCGGAATATCGGTTCTGCCGAGTCCCTGGAGCATACTCGTTATCGGTGACGAAACGGCAAAGACGAACATCGTACAGCCGTAAACCGCAAGTATCGGCGCGCCTATATTTGCCGTAGCCGAAGGATAAAACATATCAAGAAGCGAATGTGCAACAGCCGCAAGGCCGAAGCCCGTCGGCAGAGAGATGAGCATCGTAACCCTGATAACCGACTCAACGGCAACCTTGATATCGTCACGCTGACGGTTTGCCCATGCCGCAGAAAGCACGGGAATCGCACTTATTCCGAGCGTCATTGTGATGGTCGGAATGAGATTTTTGAAGTCAAGAACCTCGTTGTATATTCCGTAGATATATTTTACGACCTGAGAATCGGCGATTTTCATAGCCTCAAACTCTGCGCCGTAAAGAGCGTTGATAACATCGGGCGCTTTTTCAAAAGCATATTTAAGTCTGTTCTGAATTGTTGCGGCGTCGATAAGATTGGTAAGATTGGTAACAAGTGAGCTTGCCGCAATCGGCAGAGCCGTCACAATAATTATCTTTGCAAGCGCTGTTCCGCTCTGCGGCTTGGGGGAAGCCAAAAGCTCCGACTTTGTAATTCCGTCTCCGACAGCCTTATGTCTGATTACAAGGAAAATAAGACCGAGAATCGTACCCGATGTAACTCCGAGCACCGCAGCGGCGGCGGCAAAAGGATAAATAGCGGCGAGAGCCTCCTCCTCGGTCGCCCTGACAGCGCCGAAGACAGGCTGGCCTGCCGCAAACTTGGCAAGCTGAGTTTTGAGAAGAATATAGCTTGCGCCGAGTCCGACGACAAGCTTGCCGACAACCTCGATAACCTCGGATATCGCCGTTGGCACCATATTCTGCATACCTTCGTAGTAACCTCTGTAGGTTGACATACAGCAGCAGAAAAAGATTGACGGCGCAATCGCAAGGACGCAGTAAACATTCTCAACAAATCCGACAACGTATTTTGTGTACGGATAAGCTATCAGCAGAAGCAGAGCCGTGCCGAGTACGCCCATGATAAGGAACAGACGCCTTGCGACACGTCTTATCATTCTGACATCACGGAAATGACCGAGTGAGCGTTCCTTGGCAACAAGCCTTGAAACAGCGACAGGCAAGCCTGCCATTGATATTGAATAAAGCGGAGTGTAAATCTCATATGCCGTGCTGAAATATCCTCTGCCGACCTCTCCGATCAGCATGGAAAGCGGTATTTTGAACAACGCTCCGATAACCTTAACGAGAATTGTGGCAACAACAAGTATAAAAGCTCCGCTCAACAGCGATTGAGACTTTTTACCTGACTTTTCCTCAGCCATCGTGTTTCCTCCCTGTTCAGATCTCTATATAATAAAGAAAACAATTATCTATAAAAAAACGGTGATTTTAATTTTACCATAAAAAAACTGAATTATCAATATTTTTCAAAACATTTTACAAATGCTTAAACAAATTCTCTGAGCAATGAAGCTTCGGGAAGCTTTGATATATCTATCGTGTCAAGCTCCGAGAAGCTGTTTTTCAGCTCAGAGACCATCGGGTACACAACGCTGTCCTCTCCTACGGTTCTGAGCAGTTCAACGGCTTCACTCTTGAAAAGGCACGGCTCATATGGGTGGAAGGAGTCAATTCTGAAGCTTGCGTTCCTCTCAAACGGGAAGATATATTTATCCTCGCCCTTGAGCACTTCGGGCCATTGTGCAAGCGTTTTTTCAACCGGGGTATTTCTGTAATGATAGTCCCTTATCATTCTTCGGACAAGGCGAAGATTTCTCTTGCTGAAAAGCACTTTGCCTGCGTCATCGGTCACTCTTGACGAAACACTGATATATACTTTCGTGATATGGCTTTCATCAAGTCCTTTTGTGATTATCGGGTTGAGGGCATGGATACCCTCAACGATTATCAAATCGTCCTTTTTCAGCTCCATCCTTTTGGTTTCAAGCTTTCTCGTTCCGCTGACAAAATCAAATTCGGGCACCTGAGCCGTTCTTTTTTCGATCAGGTCGCTGAAAGTCTTGTGAATAAGGTCAATATCAAGTGCGCTGACATTCTCAAAGTCCTTCAGTCCCTCAGCCGTCAGAGGAATATCAGCGGCGTTTCGGTAATAGTCGTCCAGCGACAGGGTATAAGCGTTCCTGCCGCTGTTTTTTATCTTCTGAGCTATTTTGCCCGCTGTCGTGGTCTTGCCCGACGAGCTGGGGCCTGCAAGCAGAACAATGTCGCAGTCGGAGCTAAAGCGATCCGCAAGCTCGGTGACGGAACGGTCAAACCGGCTCTCGGCATCGTTGATGAACGACTCAACATTCGACTCAACATTTTTATTTATATCATTTAAATTGAAGTATGCCATTCAGCACCTCTGTATTCTTCGATAAAAGTCTCTGATCTGCTCCTTGCGCTCGGCAAGGACATCAAATCTCGAATTGTATTCGTACGGGTATTTGTAGTTGAAAATCCTCTCAATGTTACGGCTGTACGGATCTTTCAGCTTGGTGACCGCTCCTGCACCGACGGCAAGCACCGTGTGGCACTCCTCCATCATAAACACGTTGTAAAGACAATCATAGCCCTCCTTGCACCAGCCGACATTCTCAAGATTGCCGAGCGAGCGTGACTGCCTATACATATAGTACGGTCTGTACCCCGATGAATAGAACTTATTCTGAGCATATTCAAGCATTTTATTTGCGGTTTCGCCGTTCTGAACATCAACTCCGTGAGTAACGATAGTCGATGAACGCTTGAGAGCGAGGGTGTGCAGGGTGATATTTTCGGGATTCAGCTCAATCGCCCTGTCAACGGAATTGCAATAGCTTTCGTAGGTGTCGTCCGTCAGACCTGCGATAAGGTCGGTATTGATATTGTCAAAGCCTGCGTTCCTTGCTTCGGTGAACACACGCACAAAAT
>JAXJRE010000195.1:0-2162 GCA_036310785.1 Acutalibacteraceae bacterium | reverse complement strand
GAAAGCAAGCTTCGCAGACTTGTATGCGATTTTCTCAGACGTTCCGGACATACACCGGTCGAGGCAAGCACCGGACGAGAGGTTCTTGAAATCTTTAATTCGGACGAGAAAATCGATCTTTATATTTTGGACATTATGATTCCCGAAGTGGACGGTTGGGAGCTTTGCCGTCAGATCCGAAAGACCTCCTCCGTTCCGATTATTCTTCTTACCGCAAGGAGCGCAGAATACGATCAGATTATGGGCTTTGAAGCAGGCGCAGACGATTATGTCACAAAGCCGTTCAGCCTTGCTATCCTCATGAAGAGAATTGATGTTCTTCTCAAGCGTTCGTCATCGGGCAAGGTCAGGACGGATAAGGATATTATTTCCCTTGACGGCCTGCTTATCAATAACGATGCTCATCAGGTTACTATCGACGGAAACCCCGTTGAGCTTACTCTCAAGGAGTACAACATTCTTGAAAAGCTCATCTCAAGCAGAGGACGAGTTTATACAAGAGAACAGCTCCTTGACGATATCTGGGGCTACGACTATGTCGGAGATACAAGAAATGTCGATTCTCATGTTGCACGTTTGCGCGGCAAGCTTGGCTCATGGGGAGCAAATCACCTCAAGACAATTTACGGTATCGGATACAAAATTGAGGTGAACTGATTTGAGCCGACGCCGAAAGACAAAAGACAGATCATTTTTCAGGGATATGCGGTCGAGGGTATTTCTGCAGTTTTTGCTGATCTTCCTTATAAGTCTTTGCGTAATACTGCTTTCCTCGACCTCGTTCTATACAAACATTATTACAGGTATAACACTTTCCAACCTCCGTGACGCCGTCGACCGTACAAAGTATATTGACGTTGCTGAAAATAAAGATGTTATACAGTATGTTGAGGATATTGAGACCGATCTCTCGGTGTTCATAGAGGTCTACGGAAAAAATCCCGGTGATCCGAACGGCGTATATACAAAACCGATTTATAACAAGTATTCATGCGATCAATATCTTAATCTGAACAGCAACGAGAAAAACACAAACAGCTCCTCATCGTTTGTCGGATTTGCCGACGGAGAATTTAAGGTTGACCGCAATTACGCTGACGGCAGTGCCGTAGGTAAGCTTACCAATAACGAAAACTCATATGAATTTTATGTTCTCGCCGCTCCCAGTATAAGCGGAGCATATCAGGTCGTTGCGGCGGTTCAGTATTCCACAATCGAACAGCAGGCAAGAACAGTCAGCATCACAATGTGTATCATAATTCTTCTGATCTTTATTGTCGTAAGTATTGTTATTTATTTCTACGTTACTCAGATTACAAGCCCGATCAGGAAAATAACCGAATACACTCAGAGAATGGCTGTCGAGGACGATCCCACACTCAAAATTCCGAACAGCGGAAAATCCGTGCAGACCGATGTTGACGCCTCCATTGAGAGCATCAATTCGATGTATGCTTCATGGATGACCACCAAAGAAAAGCTTGCCGAAAGATCCGAAGTCCTTCTCGAACAGCTCCACGAAAAAGAGCTTGAAAAGAAGTACCGTGAAGAATTTATTTCCGGCACCTCGCACGAGCTGAAAACTCCGATATCCATTATTCAGGGTTATGCCGAGGGTGCAAAATACAGCCTCGACGACAAGGAAACCATTAACGAATACTGCGATATCATCATTGACGAATGTGAAAGAATGAATAATCTCGTTGTGGATATGATAAACCTTTCCAACATTCAGCAAAGCACGGATTCTCTTAACATTGAGGATTTCTCTATCACAGACTTTATTGCGGAGGATCTCGCCTCCCATTCCATTGTTTTTGAAAAGCACAATATCAAGGTCGAAAACCTTGTTACCGATCAGATTTACGGCAAGGCGGACTTGAAAAAAATTCCGTTTGTGCTGAACAATCTGCTTTCAAATGCGATATCCTATATAGGCGGAGATCCAAAGATCATTCGTATCAGATATGAGGATATGGGGCTTTCTTACCGTATCTTTGTGTTTAACTCCGGCGACAATATAGCCGAGGATGTTCTGGAGAAGCTTTGGTTCAGCTTCTACCGTCACGATGCGGCAAGAATAAGAAACGACGGTCACTTCGGCCTCGGACTGTCCATCGTGAAAGGAATACAGGACGCCCATTTCCGGGAATGTGGAGTTG
>JAXJRE010000194.1:0-8318 GCA_036310785.1 Acutalibacteraceae bacterium | reverse complement strand
GTATATCGGGATCAAGATGCGAGGCGACAGCAAAGGCAAGGCGGACAAACATTCCGCTTGAATATCTCTTGACGGGGGTGTCAATAAATTTCCCGACCTCGGAAAATTCCAGAATATCGTCAAATTTTGCGTCGATCTCAGCCCTTGTCATTCCGAGGATAGCTCCGTTGAGGTAGATGTTCTCACGTCCGGTAAGCTCTCTGTTGAAGCCCGTTCCGACCTCAAGCATCGAAGAAATTTTTCCGTAAAACTCAATTCTGCCGTCCGTCGGCTCGGTAATTCTGGATATAACCTTGAGAAGCGTGGATTTTCCGGCTCCGTTCTTTCCGATTATGCCGACCTTTTCGCCCTGCTTTACCTCGAAATTCACTCCGTTAAGCGCCCAGAAATCCTCTTTTTGGTTTGCCTGTTTAGGATGAGTAAGGTTGTAGAGGGCAAGCTTGGCACGTTCCTTTTTGTCGTCGGGTTTCTTTGTAACGTGCTTTATAACATATTTTTTCTTGATATTTTCAATTTTTAAAGCTGTTTGATTTTCGCTCATAATCTTCACCCCGTCAGACGATATCAACAAAGTTTCTTTCGGTCTTTCTGAAAAGAATAATGCCGGATACAGCAAAGAAAATCAGCCATGCAACGGCAACGATGAAAGAAAGCGGATCGAATTTCATATCACCGAGTATACACCACTTGAATGCCGATATCATTCCCGTTGCCGGGTTGAGGGAATAGATAAGCCTGTATTTATCGGGAATAGATGAGATTGAATACGATACAGGGCAGATATACTGCATTACCGAGAGGGCAAACGGAACAATCTGCGCCATATCACGCCACTTGACATTGAATGACGAAAGGAAAAGTCCAAGGAAAAGTCCGAGCGCAGCGTTCAGGAAAAGGAAGAACGGGAACAGAAGCATTCTGGGTGTCGGATAATATCCAACCACAAGCATCATCACGAGAAGCACTACCATCGAAACAAGAGCGTCAAAGGCGCTTGCCAAACATGCTCCGACAGGGGAGAGGATTCTCGGATAATAGACCTTTTTCATAAGATCGGCGTTTGTAATAAACGTAGAGGAGGTTTGTGAAACGTTCTTTTGGAAAATGTTCCACGGAATACTTCCTGCATATACCATGAGGAAATAGGGTGCGGTACCGTCCGAGGAGAGTCCGGCAAGAGTTCCGAAAATAAAGGTGGAAACGAACATATTGATAATCGGCGCAATGATCGCCCATCCGAGACCGATTCTCGTCTGCTTGTATCTTACGGTAATGTCTCTCTTTGCAAGATTATATGCAAGCTCACGGTAATTCCAGATATCCTTCCAGTACTGAAGATTACGTCCGTTGGGTTCAATTACAGTTTTCCTCAATTAAAAAACCCTCTCGTTATAAATTTCTGCACAATAAAATTATATCATAATATATAAGTGGTAGTCAATACTTACAAAAGCACGAAAACCCTTATTTGCACCGATTGTTCTCTTGACACTGCGGCATTTTTCTGCGATAATGTATTATGTATATTTGTATATTCACTCAAAGGGGATTTTATAATGACAGACAATGAAAAACTTGCCGGGCTTCTGTTCCCGGATATAACAAAAACTCCCGAGGATTACGAAAAAATATATCCCGAAAGAGGTCTTTCCGAGGGCGCAAGAGTTTCGAGATTTGCTCCGAGCCCGACAGGCTTTCTCCACCTCGGCGGACTTTTTGCCGCAATGATATCCAAGCTGACTACCCGTGCGACGGATGACGGCGTTTTCTTCCTCAGAATTGAGGACACCGACAAAAAGCGTGAGATCGACGACGGCGTTTCCGCTATCATCAGGGGACTTTCCGATTTCGGCATAACTCCCGACGAGGGAATTATGGGCTTTGAGAAAGAGAGCGGAAGCTACGGCCCGTATCAGCAGAGTAAACGTAAGGATGTTTATCAGTCGGTCGCAAAGTCACTCGTTATCCAGGGTATGGCATATCCCTGCTTCTGCACCGAGGAGGAGCTGAACGGCATCAGAGCCGAGCAGGAAAAAGCAGGCACCGACATTCAGGGTTATTTCGGCGAATGGGCAAAGTGCCGCAACCTCACCTTTGAACAGCAGAAAGAGAAGATAGAGGCAGGCTGTCCCTACACTCTGCGTCTGCGTTCTCCCGGACAGGCGGATCACAGAATCAAGTTTGACGATCTAATCAAGGGCAAGATCGAGATGCCCGAAAACATACAGGATGTCGTTCTTCTCAAGACCGACGGAATCCCGACCTACCACTTCGCCCACGCTGTTGACGATCATTTTATGAGGACAACCCATGTTGTCAGAGGTGATGAATGGATTTCCTCTGTTCCGCTTCACATTCAGCTTTTCAAAGCCTGCGGCTTCAGAGTGCCTAAGTATGCTCATATTTCACCGATTATGAAAGAAGACAACGGCGGCAAGAGAAAGCTTTCCAAGCGTAAGGATCCCGAAGCCTCGGTTTCGTTCTATTCCGAAAGCGGCTACCCGAAAGAGAGCGTTATCGAATATCTTCTGACAATAGCCAACTCCAACTTTGAGGACTGGCGCAAGGCGAACAGGACCGCCCCTCAGAGCGAGTTCCCGTTCAACCTCAAAAAGATGAGCGCAAGCGGAGCTTTGTTTGACCTCAACAAGCTCAATGATGTCAGCAAAAACGTCATTTCCCTTATGACTGCCGACGAGGTTTATGACAAGGCTACGGCATGGGCAAAGGAAAACGATGAGGAACTTTATGAGCTTCTCAGCCGTGATGCAGATTTTGCAAAGGGCATTTTCTCAATAGACAGGGGAACGGCGAAGCCCCGTAAGGACATCGCAAAGTGGGACGAGATCAAGGATTACGTTTCCTATTTCTACGACGAGCTTTACACCCCCGACTGCACGCTTCCCGAAAATATCGGCAAGGAGGACGCAGCAGCAATACTTGAAAAATACATTGAAGTTTTTGACGCTTCGGACGATAAGGACACATGGTTTGCTAAGATCAAGGATATCTGCGAGCCGCTCGGCTTTACTCCGAATGTCAAGGAATACAAGAAAAATCCCGACCTGTTCAAAGGTCATGTCGGCGACGTTTCAACGGTTATCAGAATTGCGATAACCTCACGCCGCAACACGCCCGACCTTCATTCTATCATCGCCCTGCTCGGCGGCGAAAAGGTCAAGGCAAGACTTGAGAATACCGTCAGGGCATACAAATAATCGGAGGACATTATGGAAGAAAAGAAAGCTTCAAATTTTATACATGATTTTATCGACGAGGATCTCGCCGCAGGAGTAAAGAGCCATGTTCAGACGAGATTTCCGCCCGAGCCGAACGGCTATCTCCATATCGGCCATGCCAAGGCTCTGTGCATAGATTTCAGCACGGCGGAGAAGTACAACGGCATATGCAATCTCCGTTTTGACGACACCAACCCCTCCCGTGAGGACGTTGAATACATTGACGCAATCAAGGAGGATATAAAGTGGCTCGGTTTTCATTGGGAAAACGTGTTCTTCGCTTCGGATTATTTTGATTTCGTCTATGAATGTGCAATCAAGCTCATCAAGGACGGCAAGGCTTATGTTGACGACCTCAGCGCAGACGAGATCAGGGAGTACCGAGGTACTCTCACCGAGCCGGGCAAGGAAAGCCCTTACAGAAACAGGAGCGTTGAGGAAAATCTCGACCTCTTTAAGCGTATGACCGACGGCGAATTCGGCAACGGCGAAAAGGTGCTCAGGGCGAAAATTGATATGTCCTCGCCCAACCTCAATATGCGTGATCCCGTAATTTACAGGATTTCCCACGTTTCCCATCATCAGACGGGCGACAAGTGGTGCGTTTATCCGATGTACGATTTTGCGCATCCTCTTTCCGACGCAAAGGAGGGCGTAACCTTCTCCCTCTGCTCGCTTGAATTTGAAAATCACAGACCGCTTTACAACTGGGTTGTTGAGCAGATCGGCTTCAATGAGCCGCCGAGACAGATCGAGTTTGCACGTCTTAATATCAACTACTGCGTCACCAGCAAGAGAAAACTCCTTGAAATGGTCAACAAGGGCATTGTTTCGGGCTGGGACGATCCGAGAATGATTACACTCTGCGGAATGAGACGACGCGGTTACAGCGCCGCCGCAGTCAGGGATTTTATCGACAGAGTCGGCGTGTCCAAAGCGGACAGCACGGTTGATTACGGTCTGCTTGAAGCCTGCGTGAGAGATGATCTCAATGCCAAGGCACCCAGAGCTATGGCAGTTCTGCGCCCTCTCAAGGTCATTATCGACAACTATCCCGAGGGACAGAGCGAGGAGTTTGACGTTGAGCTTCATCCCGAGCATCCCGAATTCGGCACAAGAAAGGTCACCTTCTCCCGTGAGCTTTACGTTGAGCAGGACGACTTTATGGCAGAGCCTGTCAAGAAATATTTCAGACTTTTCCCCGGCAACGAGGTTCGCTTCAAGAGCGCATATTTCGTCAAGTGCAACAGCTATGAGACGGACGAAGACGGCAACGTCACCTGCCTGCACTGCACCTATGATCCGGAGAGCAGGGGAGGCAATTCTCCCGACGGCAGAAAGGTCAAGGGCACGATCCATTGGGTAAACGCCAACGACTGCAAGGAATGTGAGGTTCGCCTTTACGACAGACTTTTCAATGCCGAGGAACCGGGCAAGAACGGCGACTATATCGACGATCTCAATCCCAATTCGCTCGAAGTCATCGAGAACTGCCTGCTTGAGGGCGGATTTGAGGATGCAAAGCCCGGCGACACTTTCCAGTTTATGAGAAACGGTTATTTCTGCGTGGATAAGGACAGCACGGAGGACAAGCTCGTATTCAACCGCACGGTTGCCCTTAATTCCTCGTGGGGCAAATAAAGGAGCTGAGGATCAATGAAAATATTCAATAAGATCGTAGTTTTTCTTTTGTCGCTTTCAATTTTACCGATATTTTATTTTCTGAACCTTGTTCGTGCGGTGGTTTCGATCTCTGAAAGCTCATCGCTCTACACGATACTTTCGAAGCTCGCCGAGGAAACGGCAAACAGCGCAATGGAGCTTACCTTTTCGATTAAAGAAATCGTGACGGGCATCAGCAACGGAAGCTTCTCGTTCGGCGGAATGAGCTTCGATATTTCCAAGATACCTGCCGAGCTTCTGACAGGAAAAGGCTGGGCGATTGCCGCGGGCGTTCTGCTTGCCGTTGCGATTGTAATCGCGATCGTTATTATGGGATGCGCCCTTTTTACGAACGCCAACAAGACAATTTCTGCGCTCGGCGCAGGCGGAGCGGTATGCTGTTTCGCCGCTTTGAGATGCTTCGCAAGGTTTGCCGCTCCTTTCCTGAGCGGAAAGGTTGACATCGGCGGAATTTTAGCAAAGGCTTTTATCGGAGAAAGCAACAATCTGCTCGGCTCAATCGGCGAATCAATTCTTGAGGGAGCAATTTCCGTTGACGCTTTTTCCCTCGGTAATGCCGTTACTCTCGGTCTGATAGTGTTCCTCGGAATTGCGCTCTGGGAGCTTGCGTATTTCATCACGATACCCGAAAAAAAGACGAAGAAAGTTAAAAATAAATAACAGCTTTATATGACTGATTTTCGATGTAAATTCACAAGGAAATCAGTCATTGATTTTTTTCTGAATTTTTCAAGTTTTTCTTCAAAACATATTGACAAACGGCTGTTGTCGGTGTATAATATCAAACGTTCTGTAGCGGAATGGTGTAACGGTAGCACGACAGACTCTGACTCTGTTTGTTGGGGTTCGAATCCCTATTCCGCTGCCAAAAATAAAACCACGGTCATCGACCGTGGTTTTATTTTTTACAATGGGATTCGAACAAGGAGGGAGCGAAGCGGAAGAAAACAGTCCGGTGGACTGTTTTCGCCGACGTGGGCAACGAGCGAAGCGAGGCGAAGGCGGCGACAGCCGCCGACAATCGCTTTAATTTTTAAAAAATATTATATTGGTATATGTCACGGCCAATGACCGTGGTTTTATTTTTTACAATGGTATTCGAACAAGGAGGGAGCGAAGCGGAAGAAAACAGTCTGGTGGACTGTTTTCGCCGACGTGGGCAACGAGCGAAGCGAGGCGAAGGCGGCGGCAGCCGCCGACAATCGCTATAATTTTTTAAAAATATTATATTGGTATATGTCACGGTCATCGGCCGTGGTTTTATTTTTTACAATGGGATTCGAACAAGGAGGAGCAAAGCGGAAGAAAACAGTCCGGTGGACTGTTCAGACTGTCGAAAAGCACGCCGAAGCGTGCTTTTTTATGACGGAGAGCAAGGGATTTTTCGGCGACTACCGTCGCCTTCACGTCGCTACGTCCTTTTAAGTGCGCAAAGGAAGAATACGATTATAACAATGAAGTGGTGAAATATTTTACCTAACGGTAAAATGTGAAATAATTCACCAATGGGAATTATGAAATATCTCGCTTTGCTCGATGTGAAATAAAATTCGCCCCTTAACATTTGCGAAGCAAATATTTCACAGCGTCAGCTATTTCATATCCGCAGGATATTTCACTCGCCACAGGCGAATTTCATTGAAAAAAGCACTTGCCGAAGCAAGTGCTTTTTCATGGTTGCGGAGGCTGGACTTGAACCAACGACCTTCGGGTTATGAGCCCGACGAGCTACCAACTGCTCCACTCCGCGATATTTGATTTTGCCTTTCTCTCAAGGCGCTTTATTATTATATAACTTTGCGATGGATTTGTCAATAGTTTTTTTATATTTTTTGTATTTATACCTTGCTGACAGAATAATTGAATAACTTTTCATAAAACTCTTTACAAAATCAAAAAAATATGATAAAATAACAACGCTTTGAGGGTGTAGCTCAGTTGGTTAGAGTACTTGCTTGACATGCAAGGGGTCGATGGTTCAAATCCATTCATCCTCACCATTAAACGCCCGTGATTTCGGGCGTTTTTCTTTTTCCGGAGGTGGAGACATGATTCCGAAAAAAATTCACTATTGTTGGTTTGGCGGAGGGGAGAAGCCCAAATCCGTCAAAAAATGCATTGCAAGCTGGAAAAAATACTGTCCTGATTACGAAATAATCGAGTGGAACGAGAGCAACTATGACGTCAATTCTGTAGGATACACACAAATGTGTGCCGAGGAGGGTAAGTATGCTTTTCTCAGCGACTATGCCCGTCTTGTAATCATTGAGGCGAACGGCGGAGTTTATTTCGACACCGATGTTGAATTGATAAAGCCGATTGATTTTTTGCTGGAAAACGAGGCCTTTTTCGGATTGGAAAATCCCGATTACGTGGCAACGGGATTGGGCTTCGGTTCTGTTGCTCACGGTGAGGCGATAACGGCGATGCTCAGGGAATATGAGCCGTATCTTGACGGCAAGAGCGGAACGGTCACCTGTCCGAGATTGAACACCGACGCCCTGCTTCGCTACGGATTGAAGCTTGACGGAAAGATGCAGACCGTTGCCGGTGCGCTTATCCTGCCGAGCGACTATATGAATCCCTACGGAAGCAACACGGGAATAATGAGCAAGACCGAGAATACGGTTTCTATTCATTGGTATTCGGGAAGCTGGATGTCAAAATCACAGCGTATGAAATCAAAAATCACTAAACCTATTCACCGTGTGTTCGGAATAGATTTTTTAAAAAAAAAATAAAACAAGGTTGTCACACAAGTCGCTTGACTCGGTGCGGCAACCTTTAATTGTTTATGCGTTTTTAAACATTAAACAGGAAATGGACTACATCGCCGTCTTTCATAACGTATTCCTTGCCCTCGGAGCGAATGAGACCTTTTTCCCTTGCCGCCGCAAGCGAACCGCACTCCATAAGGTTTTCAAAGCTGATTACCTCGGCTCTGATAAAGCCCTTTTCAAAGTCGGAGTGTATCTTTCCTGCCGCCTGAGGAGCCTTTGTGCCTTTTTTAATCGTCCAGGCTCTGACCTCGGGCTGACCTGCCGTCAGGTAGGAAATAAGACCGAGAAGATCGTAGCTTCTCTGAATAAGGAGATCAAGACCGCCCTGCTCAATTCCGAGATCGGAGAGGAACATCTCTTTTTCCTCTTTGTCGAGGCTTGCGATTTCAGCTTCCATCTCGGCGCAGATCGGAAGCGTCTGGGAGCCTTCCTCCTCGGCGATTTTACATACGGCTTTGTATCTCTCGTTTTCTTCAATATTATTGGCAAAGTCGTCCTCGCTCATATTGCAGGCGTAAATGACGGGCTTTGACGTGAGCAGAGCTATGTCGTTAAGGACTGCCTTTTCATCGTCGTCACATTCACAGCTTCTTGCGCATTTTCCGCTTTCAAGGTG
>JAXJRE010000193.1:0-18093 GCA_036310785.1 Acutalibacteraceae bacterium | reverse complement strand
ATGCCCTATATGTATCCCGACCTGAACTCCGCCCGTGACCTTGTTAACGCAGGTGCGGCGGCTGTTATGCCTCTTGCCTCTCCGATCGGCTCAAACAAGGGACTTGCAACCAAGGATTTCATTCAGATCCTTATTGATGAGATCGACCTGCCGATCATCGTTGACGCAGGAATAGGCAGACCGTCTCAGGCTTGTGAGGCTATGGAAATGGGAGCCGCCGCAATTATGGCGAACACGGCTCTTGCAACCGCAGGCGATCTTCCGATGATGGCTTCGGCTTTCCGTCAGGCGATCGAGGCCGGCCGCAAGGCTTATCTTGCAGGTCTCGGCAGGGTGCTCACAAGGGGAGCTTCCGCATCCGATCCGCTTACGGGCTTTCTGCGTGATTAAGGAGTGATTTAATGGAAAATCAATTCTTTGTCGATTCGG
Organism: Acutalibacteraceae bacterium; assembly: GCA_036310785.1. Classification (GTDB taxonomy): domain Bacteria; phylum Bacillota; class Clostridia; order Oscillospirales; family Acutalibacteraceae; genus CAG-488. Next base: position 17,664 of record JAXJRE010000193.1, on the reverse strand, counting down.
AGTTTTTGTCTCCCAAGGTACTTGAAAAGAAGCATCGGCTTGAAAACGATCCGTCAAGCCGCAAAAATCATATGGAATATCTTCCCGGTATGGAGATTATTCAATCCGATGTGTGCGAAAACGTGATGGCGCAGATGAACTCCTATGACTACAACAAATACACCGCAAAGGACGTCAAGGCCGCCCTTGAGCATGAGACCTGCTCCGTTGAGGATTTCAAGGCTCTGCTCTCCCCTGCCGCCGAGCCGTTCCTTGAGCAGATGGCACAGCGTGCAAGGCTTGAAACGAGCAAGCATTTCGGCAACACCGTCTATCTTTTCACTCCGCTTTACATCGCAAACTACTGCGAAAACTACTGCGTTTACTGCGGCTTCAACTGCTACAACCACATCAACCGAATGAAGCTGACGCCCGAACAGATCGAACACGAGATGAAGGTCATTGCCGACAGCGGTATGGAGGAGATACTCATTCTCACAGGTGAGAGCCGTGCTCAGAGCAGTGTAGAATATATCGGAGAAGCCTGCAAGCTTGCAAGGAAATATTTCCGTATGGTCGGGCTTGAGATTTATCCCGTCAATACGGACGAGTACAGATATCTCCACGAATGCGGAGCGGACTATGTCACGGTTTTTCAGGAGACCTACGACACCGACAAATACGAAACGCTTCACCTTATGGGACACAAGCGTGTCTGGCCTTACCGCTTTGACGCTCAGGAAAGGGCGCTCAGAGGCGGAATGAGGGGAGTTGCGTTCTCTGCCCTGCTCGGTCTTTCCGATTTCAGAAAGGACGCCCTCGCAAGCGCCATGCACGTTTACTATCTTCAGCGCAAGTATCCGTATGCGGAAATGTCGCTCTCCTGTCCCAGACTTCGCCCGATTATAAACAACGACAAGATAAATCCGCTCGATGTTCACGAAAAACAGCTTTGTCAGGTGCTTTGCGCCTACCGCATTTTTCTGCCCTTTGTCGGCATAACCGTTTCCTCCCGTGAGAGTGCGGAGTTCAGAAACGGAATTGTCAAGATTGCCGCCACCAAGGTTTCCGCAGGAGTTTCCACCGGAATCGGCGATCACGAAAGCAAATACAGCGGAAAGGAGTCGGACGGTGCTCAGGGCGACGAACAGTTTGAAATTGACGACGGCAGAAGCCTTGACAAAATGTATCAAGATATAACCGAAGAAGGTTTACAGCCCGTCCTGAACGACTATCTCTATGTCTGATATCATTGTTATTACCAACCGCTCGCTTTGCCGTGAGGATTTTCCGGCACGGATTGAAAAAATCGCTCTTGCACACCCGACCGCTATCATCCTGCGTGAAAAGGATCTGAGCGAAAAGGAATATAAAAGCCTTGCGGCTCAGGTTTTGGAAATATGCAATAATCACGGTGTGCGGTGTATTCTTCACAGCTTTCCCGAAGCGGCGGCAGAGCTTAACTGTTCCGCCCTGCATATGCCTTTGCACCGTCTGAGCTTGCTTTCTTCGGAGGAAAGAGCGTCTTTCAAGGTTCTCGGAGCTTCCTGCCATTCGGTCGAAGATGCAAAAGAAGCGGAAAAGCTCGGCTGTACCTATATCACGGCAGGTCATATCTTTGACACCGACTGCAAAAAAGGCTTGCCCGGACGGGGACTCAATTTCCTGAAAGAAGTTTGCCAAAGCGTTACGATTCCCGTCTATGCGATCGGCGGAATAAGCGCAGACAAGGTCGCCCTTATCAGAGAAAGCGGCGCAAAGGGAGCTTGCGTAATGAGCGGAGCAATGACCTGTGAAGATGTTCAAAAATATTTAGGAGAGTTCAGATGAAATTAAGTAAAGATGACCTTTTACTTTATGCAATAACCGACCGTGGCAGTCTCGATAAAAAAGTGTTTTTCGAGAAAATTGAAGAAGCTCTGCAAGGCGGAGTGACTATACTCCAGCTTCGTGAAAAGGAGCTTGACGAAGATAGCTTTACAGACGAGGCAATCGAGGTCAAATCTCTGTGCCGTAAATACGGCGTTCCGCTCATCATCAACGACAATGTCAATGTCGCTTTAAAAAGCGGAGCGGACGGAGTTCACGTCGGAATTGAGGATATGCCGATAGATGAAATCCGCAGAAAAACTCCCGACAGCTTCATCATCGGCGCAACCTGCAAAACCGTTGAGCAGGCGCAGTCCGCCGAAAGGCTCGGTGCGGATTATATGGGAGTCGGCGCAGTTTTCCCCTCCCCGACCAAGAAAAATGCCGTCCGCATTACAAGAGAACAGCTCAAAGAAATCTGTTCTTCCGTTTCTATCCCTGCGGTTGCGATCGGCGGCATAACCCTTGAAAATGCCGGGGAATTAAAGGGCGGCGGAATGTCGGGCATAGCCGTTGTGTCGGCAGTATTTTCCGCCGATGACATTCAAAAAGCCGCTTCACTTCTAAAAGAAAAAGCCAAAAGCTTGATTTAAACAATATTTGCGGCAGACCGGGGGCACCACTCTCTGTCGCTTAACAAAAATAATGCAAAACAATCCGAAAGGAAGTTGAGACATTGAAAACAGCATTATCAATCGCAGGAAGCGATTCCTGCGGAGGCGCCGGCATTCAGGCAGATATCAAAACAATGACGCTGAATGGTGTTTATGCAATGAGCGCAATCACCGCTCTCACGGCTCAGAACACAACCGGCGTAAGATCAATTCAGGACTCGTCTCCCGAATTTCTTAAAGATCAGATCGATGCCGTATTTGAGGATATTTTTCCCGATGCGGTCAAGATAGGAATGGTTTCTTCGGCAGAGCTTATCAGGGTTATCGCCGACCGACTTACCTTCTACAAGGCGAAAAATATTGTTGTCGATCCCGTTATGGTTGCAACAAGCGGAGCTTCCCTTATCCGAACAGAGGCAATTTCCGCCCTTGAAAAGGAACTGCTCCCCATCGCTTTCCTCGTCACGCCCAACATTCCCGAAGCGGAGATGCTGACAGGAAATAAGATCGTCACACGGGACGATATGCTGAAAAGCGCAAAACAGATTGCCGAAACCTACGGCTGTAACGTCCTGCTGAAAGGCGGTCACAGCATAAACGACGCTTCCGATCTGCTCTATTCCGACGGTCGGGCGCAATGGTTTGAGGGTAAGAAAATCGACAACCCGAACACTCACGGGACAGGCTGTACTCTCTCAAGCGCAATCGCCTCCAACCTTGCGAAAGGCTACGGTCTTGCCGAATCCGTAAAGCGTGCAAAGGAATATATCTCCGGCGCACTTTCCGCCATGCTTGATCTCGGTCATGGCTCAGGTCCGATGAATCACGCATTCGATCTCAATTCATATTTTGCAAAATAATATCTGTTTGAAAGGACTATGTTAAAGTGAGAAATTACACAACGCAAATGGACGCCGCAAGAAAAGGCATTATCACACCTGAAATGAAGGCAGTTGCCGCAAAGGAGTACCGCACCGAAGAAGAGATCCGTGACCTCGTTGCAAAAGGACAGGTTGCGATCTGTGCAAACAAGCTCCACACCTGCATTGATCCCAACGGTGTAGGCTCAATGCTCCGCACGAAGATAAATGTCAACCTCGGCGTTTCCCGTGACTGCAAGGACTACAACGTTGAAATGAAAAAGGTTATGGCGGCTGTCGATATGGGCGCAGAGGCGATAATGGATCTCTCGTCCCACGGCAACACACAGCCGTTCCGCCGCAAGTTGACAGCCGAATGTCCTGCGATGATCGGAACTGTTCCCGTTTACGACAGCGTTATCCACTATCAGCGTGACCTTGCCACACTTACTGCAAAGGACTTCATTGACGTTGTCCGTCTGCACGCTGAGGACGGTGTTGACTTTGTAACCCTGCATTGCGGAATCACACGCAAAACTATCGACCAGATCAAGAAGCACAAGAGAAAGATGAACATTGTTTCACGCGGCGGCTCTCTCGTTTTCGCATGGATGAGTATGACAGGCGAAGAAAATCCGTTCTATGAGTATTTTGATGAAATTCTTGACATCTGCCGTGAATACGATGTCACAATCTCCCTGGGTGATGCCTGCCGTCCCGGCTGTCTTGCCGACGGAAGTGATGTTTGCCAGATTGAGGAGCTTGTCCGCCTCGGCGAGCTTACAAAGCGTGCATGGGCTAAGGATGTTCAGGTTATGGTTGAGGGTCCCGGTCACATGCCGATGGATCAGATAGAAGCGAATATGAAAATCCAGCAGACGATCTGTATGGGCGCTCCGTTCTATGTTCTCGGACCTATCGTGACCGATATTGCACCCGGCTACGACCACATCACCTCTGCCATCGGCGGAGCTATTGCGGCGGCTTCGGGAGCGGCATTCCTCTGCTACGTTACGCCTGCCGAGCACCTCGCTCTGCCGAATGTTGAAGATGTTAAACAGGGAATAATCGCATCAAGAATTGCGGCTCATGCCGCCGATATCGCAAAGAAAATCCCACACGCAAGGGATCTTGACGACGCTATGGCGGACGCAAGACGCACCTTTGACTGGGAGAAGCAATGGGAATGTTCGATTGATCCCGAAACCGCAAAATCAATTCGTGACAGCCGTGCTCCCGAGCATGAGGACACCTGCTCAATGTGCGGCAAATTCTGCGCCGTAAGGAGTATGAATAAGGCTCTCAACGGCGAGTACATAGACATTCTTTAAACGCTGCTAAAAAAACGGTGCAGATCCATTTCGGAACTGCACCGTTTTTTTATTCGTTTAATTATTTTGCAAGGTTAGCCTTGAGAGTTTCAAGCTGATCTCTGAGCTCCTGCGGAAGCTTGTCGCCAAACTTCTTGTAGTGCTCCTCGATCTCTGCGGCTTCCTTTGTCCATGTGTCCTTATCAACATCAAGGATGGACTTGAGAGTATCCATATCCATATCGAGGTCTGTAAGGTCGATATCCTCCGGCTTCGGAACATAACCGATAGCTGTCTCGGTTGCGTCGGCCTTACCCTCACAGCGGTCGATGATCCAGTTGAGAACACGCATATTGTCGCCGAATCCCGGCCAGATGAAGTTGCCCTCGTCATCGGTACGGAACCAGTTGACGTTGAAGATCTTGGGAGCCTTGTCGCCGAGCTTCTTGCCCATGTCAAGCCAATGCTGGAAGTAGTCAGCCATATGATATCCGCAGAACGGAAGCATAGCCATAGGATCGCGGCGAACAACGCCTACTGCACCTGCAGCAGCTGCTGTTGTCTCAGATGCCATTGCGGAGCCGATGAACACACCGTTTTCCCAGCTCTTTGACTGATAAACCAGCGGAGCGCACTTTGCACGACGGCCGCCGAAGATGATAGCGGAGATTGGCACACCCTCACCCTTGTTGAATTCGGGAGAGATGCACGGACAGTTTTCTGCCGGAGCGGTAAATCTTGAGTTCGGATGAGCCGCATAGGTTGACTTGTCAGCCTTATTGAACTTGGAAGCGTCCCACTTGTTGCCCTTCCAATCGAGTGCGTTGGTCGGAAGATCCTTGTTAAGTCCCTCCCACCAAACTGTATTGTCATCAAGATTAAGACATACGTTTGTGAAGATCGTGTTCTTCTTTGTTGACTCAAGAGCGTTGAAGTTGGACTTTGAGTTTGTTCCGGGAGCAACTCCGAAGAAGCCGTTTTCCGGGTTGATAGCATAGAGTCTGCCGTCCTTGCCGATTCTCATCCAGGAAATATCGTCGCCGACCGTCCAGATCTTGTAGCCCTTCTCCTGAAGATACTTAGGAGGAATAAGCATTGCAAGGTTTGTCTTACCGCAAGCTGAAGGGAATGCGGCGGCAACATACTTAACCTCACCCTTGGGATTCTGAAGACCGAGAATGAGCATATGCTCAGCCATCCAGCCCTCTTTCCAGCCCTGATAAGAAGCAATTCTCAGAGCGAAGCACTTCTTGCCGAGAAGAACGTTTCCGCCGTAAGCGGAGTTTACGGAGATAATTGCATTGTCCTCAGGGAACTGGCAGATATATCTGTTTTCGGGATCAACATTACATTTTGCGTGGAAGCCTCTAACCCAGTCGTTGCTGTCGCCGAGAACGTCCATAACAGCCTTACCGACACGAGTCATGATAGCCATGTTGAGAACAACATAGATAGAGTCGGTGATCTCAACGCCGATCTTTGCAAGAGGAGAGCCGATCGGGCCCATTGAGAACGGGATAACATACATCGTTCTGCCCTTGTAAGAGTCTCTTGCGATGTCATAAAGCTTCTTGTACATTTCGTCAGGATCGCACCAGTTGTTGGTCGGGCCTGCGTTTTCCTTCTTCTTGGAGCAGATGAAAGTTCTATCCTCAACACGCGCAACATCGTTGGGCTTGGTTCTGTGGAGGTAGCAGCCGGGAAGCTTTTCCTCGTTGAGTTTGATCATTTCGCCGGTCTCAACAGCCTCCTTGCGAAGACCGTCGAGCTGCTCCTCAGAGCCGTCGATCCATACGATTTTGTCGGGCTTAACGAGATCGGCTTTCTCGCTGATCCAGTCAAGTACAGACTTGTTTGTCGTTAATTCCATGATATTCATTCCTTTCGTAAAAATCAATTTTTTACAGATATATTATATCCTTTTTTCGGGCAATTTTCAACATACAAAACGCACATTATTACAAACTTTTGGGTTGATTTTTGTATGAAATTACAAAACTTGCAGAAAGAGTTTGTTAAAAATAAAACGATCTCATTCAATTTGATATGCTCAAAGATGATCGAAAAGAAAAGGGAGCGCAGTTTCCTGCGCTCCCGGAAATATTTCAGCTAAAAGCTAATTTTATAATTAACTTATTTAACTGTGTAGGTGAACTCACCGGCATCATGCCACTCGTTACCGTACTTAACCTGAACCTTGATGACGTTCTCGCCTGCAAGGTAGCAGCTTGCCTGAGCGTTGAATACCTTCATGCCGTCCTCAACAGTGTAAGCCTTTGTGGTAAGTGTAGCACCGTTAGCCATTACTGTACGAACACCCTGGATGTCCATACCTGTAACAACTGTAACAGGGATACGACCGGTTGAACCTTCTGTTGCGTCAGGAGCGATAGCTTGAACTGTTGTGTCAAGCTCCGGCTCAACAAGGTTAACTGTGAATACATAAGCCTTATCCAAGCTCTCCCAAGTATAATCATACTTAGCGATAACCTTGATATCAGAACCTACTCTGAGGCTTGTGGTGATTTCCCAAACGTCATAAGCTGCCTCACGGTCAAGCTCATGGCACTGTGAGCCATCATTGTTGTAAGTAGAGATAACAGCTGCGCTGCTACGTCTTGTGATAGTTCTTGTGTTGCCGTCAACATCAACGAACTGAATCTTTGATGCATAGTTGCCGTCAACATAGTTTACTCTTACAACATAAGTGTTGAGAGCTGATGTGGACGGAGTCCAATCAACAGATACAACAGAACCGTTGATCTCTGCAGGCTTAGCCTGGAGAGCTGCGATTGCTGCCTTAAGCTCGTTAGCTGCTGTATCAACAACGCTCTGATCAGAAATCTTGAGATCACGAGCAACTGCCTCAGCTGCTTTAAGCTTAGCTGCCATTGCATTGTAAGAAGACTCGGTGTAATCATCGGCATTCTTAGTCTTTGCAAGAGCGATAGCTGCATCAAGAGCTGTGTAGTCAGCATCCTTCTCTACGAGCGGCATTGCAGCGTTGATAGCTGCTACAGCTGCGTCAACAGTAGCCTGCTCGTCGATTGTGAGGTCACGTGAAAGAGCCTTACCGTCTGCAACGGCATCCTGGAGAGCCTTTACAGACTCGTCTGTGTAGATTGAAGTCTCCTTGAGGAGTTCCTCGGCTGCTGCGATAGCTGCATCGAGAGCTGTGTAATCAGCATACTCGATAACCGGAAGAAGCTCAAGTGAATCTGCCCATGCAAGAACAGCCTTCTCCTGCTTTCTTGCTGCCATGTACTGGCTGATTGTCTCGTCGCCACGCTTTACAGGATCCTGAACGTAATCCCACTTGATGTTAGCGAAGATAGCGTCAACAACTGCAAGAGATTCCTCTGTGTAAAGGCTACGGTCAATAGCCTCATACTCAGCCTTAGCATTGTTGATTTTTGTGTAATCCCACGGAAGGAACTCAGGAGCATCAATAAGAGCATTTACTTCAGCAGTCTTTGCGTCTACTGTTGCCTGATCCTTAGCCTTGAGAGCACGGAAATCGGTATCGTTAGCGGATGCGATAAGGTCTGCTGCTGCAGTCTTATAAGCCTCTGTGAGATACTTAGTATAAGTTGTAAGGTTGGAGTTGAGCTTCTGGATAGCTGTATCAAGAGCTGTGTAAGAAGCGTCTGCCTCTACAAGAGCGTCGATAGCTGCATTGAGCTCATCAGCAAATGCATCAAGAGTAGCCTGCTGCTCCTTGGTGTATGATGTCTTAGATGCTGCAACTGCATCATCGTACTTAGCCTTTGCAACTGTCCATGTAGCTACTGTCCAATGAGACTCTGTAAGAGCTTCAAATCTTTCGATAGCTGCATTAACCTTTGAATAGTCAGCGCCTGCAGGAACAAGGTTCTTAACTGCATTGTTAAGAGCTACTGTCTGAGCGTCAACTGTTGCCTGATCGTTCTTCTTAGTGAGACCTTCTGTTGCATAAAGAGCATTAGCAGCGTCAAGCTCAGCCTTCATTGCATTGTAAGAATCTGCAGTGTAAAGGTCAGCGTTGATAGCTGCAGCCTTGTCAATAGCTGTCTTGAGAGCTGATGTTTCAGCCGGAAGAAGCACAAGAGCTTTTGTCTTAGCAACGATTTCTGCTGCATAAGCGTCAACCTCACCCTGCTTATCCTTTGTAAGACCGTAAACTACAGCGTCCTTAGCGGCGATAACTGCTGCTGCGGATTCTGCGGTGTAGTAAGCGGAAAGATCTGATGTTGAGGGGATTGCCGCAATAGCGTTCTCAACTACGGCGTAGTTAGCCTCAACAAATCTGAGAGCTGCCTTAGCTGCAACGAGATCCTCAACCATCTTTGAAACCTGAGCCTGCTCTGTCTCCTTGAGGTTGTTATCGTCAACCATCTTCTGAGCGGCAGCAAGAACTGTCTGATATGCAGACCATGTTTCTGTGGTGTAGTAATCCTCAGTATAAGCTGTTCCCTTTGCTATCTCAGCAACAAGCTCTGAATAATTAGCGCCGCCGAGAGGAACAAGGTTTGTCTTAGCTGTGTTAAGTGCGTCATAAGCTGAATCAATAGTAGCCTGATCCTTAGCCTTGAGGCTTCTGTCTACTGCCTTAGCAGCTGCGAGAGCATTAGCAAATGTGCCCCATGAAGCTGCGGTGTAGTCACCCTCAACAAGCTTGTCGCACTCAAGAACGAGAGCGTCAAGAGCTGTGTAAGAAGCGTCAGCCTCTACAAGAGCGCCTCTTGCATCTGCAAGAATTTTTGTTGCATTGTCAATTACAGACTGGCTTGAAGCCTTGAGGTTTCTGTCAACACCCTTAGCGTTTGCGAGAGCTGTTGTGAATAATGACCATGTGTCTGCTGTGTACCAACCTGACTCGGAAGCATCAACAATAGCCTGAGAAGTTGCGATTTCAGCGTCAAGAGCTGTGTAATTTGCATCGTCCTCTACTGCCTTAGGAGTAAGGTTTGCAATAGCGTTTGTAAGAGCTGTTGCAGCAGCATTAATCTCAGCCTGATGTGTTATATCAAGACCGGAAGCGATAGCTTCTGCATTTGACTTAGCAGTCTGGAATGCTGTCCAGTTAGCATCCTGCTCATAGTTGTCAGCGCTGATAGCGTTAGCTGCAGTCTTAGCGTTATTAAGAGCTGTGTAATTAGCGGACTTGATCTGAAGAGCATCGTAGCCTGCGGTAAGGTCTGCAAGAGCAGAATTAACAGCAGCCTGATCTGCAGCGTTCTTGTTGTCAAGCATATCCTTAGCGGCTGCAAGAGCTGCTACGAAAGCGTCTGTGTTGTTGTAGTTAGCAACTACTGTGTCCTTAACAGCGTCATACTTTGCCTGAAGAGCTGCGTAATCAATCGCAGTTGCGCCACCCTTAACTGTAAGAGTGATGTTTGTACCTGTAAGATCGAAATACTGATCCTCGTTGAAGTATGCGTTTGCAAGGTTGGAAAGGTTTGTAGCATCAGCTACACCGTCCGGGCACTCTGAAAGGTACATATTACCCTTCTTGTTGCCATTTCTTCTGATGTTCTCCTCGGGCATTGTGAATCTGTATGTATCGCCCGGCTTAGCAACGTCAGGGATCTGAACGGGGAAGTAGATGAGTGAATTTACTTCATCCTCAAGAATGATTGTTTCCTCGTTTGTAGCATCAGGGAAAATATCATACTTGAAGTACTGCCAACCTGCCGCCCTTGCTTCGGCTGCATCTGCGAATTTACCGCCGCCTGTTTTGAACGGAACGTTACCGTCATCACTTACGCAGTTGTTCATATCGCCAAGGAAACCGCTGTCGATAGCGATTGAAGAAGGTGTAGCGATTGTGTTTGCAAGAACGCAGTATGATGTGTACTCATGGTCAGCGTTCCAAATTGTCATCTTACCTGTTCTTGCCTTCGTTGCAGTTACGCCTCTCTGAGCGGTGTAAATCTCACCTGCGTCAAGAAGGCGTGAATCCATGTAAACGATACCTGCAACGTGACCAACATAGTAGTTTGTCGTTACATGAATTGCGATCATGACCTTCTGGCCGGGCTCAACTTCCATATCACCTGTCTGTGAATCAGTCCAAGTAGCTGCTGTGTACTTGGTGTTGGTGGTCCATTCACAACCTGCGGTAATCGGAGAAGCAGTAAGCCAATACTTGATCTGGTGCGATGCTGTATCAGGATTTCCGTTAGCGGAAGCGGCAACAGCAAACGTACCGAGTACCAAAGCGATTGCAAGCAATACGCTAAGTACTTTCTTTGCAGTTTTCATGCAAGTATTCCTCCTTAAAACTTTCTTTTAATAGGGATTTGTCTGATCCAATTCGTCAATTGATCCGGCAACACCGAGAGTCTTACCTGAATCGAAACCGTCGATGCTATCGTCGCCGTTTACATCTGCAGCCATAACAAGGCAGGTTTCGGTAAACTCTTTAAGTGATCCGCCGACAGCAATGATATCAGAAACATCGTTACCGTCAATAAGCGCATCACCGTTGACATCACCGAAGATTACAACCGAATAGGTCTTTACAACTGCGTCGTCAACAACAACGTTGATCTTTGCGCCTGTGCCCAAGCCGTACTCAGTGTACTCAACGCTGATCGCGCCTGCACCGGAAGCAATGACCTTCTGCTTCAATTCAGCAGTTGTTGTCATTCCGACATCAAAGCCGTAAACAACCATATTCGTCTTATCAATGACAGCCTTTGAATCATAGGCTGAGTTTGGTACAAGATCTGCCGTCTCGCCGACAACATTTACAGTAGCAGGAATAAATTCCTTTGCAAATGCGGCATCGTCGATGTAGTAGATCGTGGTTGCATCTGTCGGAGTCTGGATAGCCTGATTATAAAATCCGGTGTACTCCGTGGGGATTAAGAATGTACCGGTCTTTCCCGCAGCAGATGACTTTGCCTTTACTGTGAATGTGAAACATACCTCACCGTCCGGAAGATTCAAGCAACCGAGAGTAGCATTTGAAACAGCCGCAGTCCACTGAACAAGTATACAGCTAAATTCAGATGCGTCATAACTCTCCGGTATGTAAGAACCATCGTTCTGTGAGTTTGCCATCAACGTTCCCTTTGCCTTACAGGTATTGAGAGCCGTAAGGTTGATAAGATTCGGAATTTCAAAAACTGCCGAATCAAACATAATCGGGAAACGGAAGGCTGTCATATTGTAGTTTGTCTGGAGTGAAACGCTGACGGTAACAGTATCGCCGGGAGCATAGGTCTCCTGATCGGTGGTAATTGTTACTTTCATGCTTTCATCGCCGTTTGCCGTACCCTCAGCAGAGGCACAGACACCGAAAACAGCTACAGCAAGAATAACAGACAATATGACTGAAAGAATTTTCTTCGTAATATTCACTTGGAAATTCCTCCTTCGTTTTTCGGGATAAAGAGCTGACCTCTCCCGTGGATTTTTCAACCGATTTTCATTCTCATTCTCTGAGCCCTTAACCGATTGATATAATCACAGCCATAAGCCGTAACTAACAAATTGCACATTCTTGTAACAGCTCCGAAGAACTGTTACAAGAATAATTTTGCTGATTTTAGATAATAACGATTGTACGGTTTACAAAGTCAATCTCAGCAAGAGATGATGCAACGAGACTTGCATTGGAAAGATCGTTACCGTCAAGGTTATCGTCGCCGTTCATATCGGAAGCAAGAAACTTTGCCTCCATGTCGAAATCTGAAAGAGATCCGGCAACAGCAATCATATCTGTCATATCGAAACCGTCAGCACAGTTTCCGTCACCGTTAACGTCACCTGTTACGGAGACGATATAGGTTTCAACTGTTGCGCCTGAGGAATCCTTAACAAGGATCTGAGCACCTGTGGTGAACATACCCATATCGTTTTCAACAAGCTCAACCGTGCAGTTTGTAAGGGTGCTGAAGTACTCTTCAACAGCCTTTGCATCGTTACCGAGTACACCGACAAGGACATTACCGTCTGCCGTTGCAATCGTCTGAACATCAGAGATAAGCTCATAAACCGGTGTGTCTGATGAAGAACCTGCCGGCATAAGTCTCTTCTGATACTCAAGGAGCATCTCATAAGCTGTGTTGATCTTTGTCTGTCTGAGCTCGCTTGAAGCATCGTTATTGACAGTGTTAGCAAAGGTCAGAGCTGTCTGATAAGCATCCCATGACTCTGTTGAGTAATCAGATGCAACATATCCTCTTGCGGCTGCATTTGCAAGCTCATAAGCAAGATGTGTCTTAACAGCATCCTTCTTGAGAAGACGCTCGCCGTAGAGTGAAAGACGGTGATTTCTGTAAGTAACGGTAAGTGAATCCGGCGGATAAACTTTACCCTCAGCATCAGGAATCTCAGCCTTTTCGATCATGCTGTTAGCTTCCTTGAGCTCGTCACGGAAGTTGTAGTATGTGTACGGCTCATAGTCGTCAACACCGAAGAAGCTGAAGTCAGGATCTGTGTAAACCTTGCCCTCATTTGAAGGAGCATAGCTGTTCATGATCTGCTTTGTTGCGTCAAGACCGCCTGCGATCTCGTTAGCATCAAGAGTTTCAACAGCGGCAAGGAGAGCATTGTATGATGACTCATACTGCTTTGCCTTTGTTGTAAGGAAGTTACCGGAAACGAACGGAGAGTAAACAGTGGAAACTGCTGTCTGCATTGCTGCAACCCACTCGTCCCAGCCTGTGCTGTAGTTAGAAGCCTGACGGTGTCTGCCGATTTCGGATTCAAGAAGTGAATCAAGACCGAAGTTATTGTAGCAGAATACGTTTACAGTCTTCTTAACAGCTGTTGAACCGAAGTTTGCACCGATCTGATAAACGTACTTACCGGGAGTACGGGTTGTAGCACCGTCAGCGCAGATAGCTGTCCATACTGCATCTCTTTCTTCCTCTGTGGTAAGAGCATCGTAAGTTTCGGTTGTTTCAAGTACATAAGACTTAGCAATACCGTTCTGGTCGCCTGTCTTAGCAAGGATATCAAACGCATCAGCCTTAACTGCGATATAGTCTGAGCTGATGGGCTTGGTTGAAGTTGCGATAGGAGTACATCCTGTGAGAGCTGTAGCAGAAGCATTTTCAAAGGTGTACTGTGCCTTATAGAGATCTCTTATGCTGCTTGCATAAATCTGAGCAGGACCTCCGGTGATGGAGTAGTTGCCGCTTTTGTAGCTAATCTCTGTATCCTTATCACTGTTAGCTGCAGCTGAAATGTAGCTGTAAACATACTCAGTGATCGGAGCATCGGTAAGCGGTGAGCCGTCCTCGGTAAGAACATCGTAAGTGATGGTAACGATGAACGGAGCCGCACCTGAATATGTGCCTGTTGCGCTAACTGTGATGTTAGCCTCTTCACCGGCAGCGATCTGAGTCTTATCAGGTGTAAGAGAAAGCACGCTGCTGTTTGAAGTGATGGACTTAATATCATATGTATAAAGCGCATCCTGATGGAAAGTACCGTTTGCATCGGTGTAACCGGTGTTGATACCTGTGGAGTTGTTACGAAGCTTGATTGTGAAGCTCGGTGAACCTGACTTATCATAGATGAAAGTCTCGCAGGTAACGGTCGGGAACTTGAACTCCTGAGCAGTAGTAAGCTCAAGAACGGAGCAAACGATCGGAAGAGCACCCTTAATAAGGTTTACTCTGTAGTTATAGAGATCTGAGAAGATCGCATTAACTGTGTTAGCGAGAGCTGCGTTTGTGACGAGAGCGTCAAGCGTTGTAGCAGAAGCACTGAGAGCACCCGGGAAGATGATGTTCACAATTCTTGTAACTACATCAAGGATAGCAGCCTTCGGAGTCTTGTTAACGTCAGAAGCTGACGGGAATGCAGAATTCTCGAACATATCAAGAACAGCTTTGAGATTAAGATTAACGATATTGTCAACCAAGCAATCAAATACAAATGTCTTTATGTCCTTGTTAGCAGCAGTCGGAAGCCAGTTAAGACCTAAAGCGCCGTCAATGATCTTGTTGAGCGTTGTCCAACCGGAATCGCTTGTGCTGAGTGAAAGACCGTTGAGAAGTCCGCCGTAATTGTTGATGCCGTACTGTGCAGCAACCTTGAGCTGAGCATCAACCTCGTCCATTGTGGAAACATATGTAAGTCCCATATCAATAGCGGAGTTAACGCTGTAGATAGCATAGTTAACACCCATAATTACAAGAGTGTCAACATTCTTTGCATAGCCTGAGAAATCAAGCTCAGGAGCATCTGATGCAAGAAGCTGAGTAAGAGCATAGTAACCGAAGTCGATAAGTGTTGTTACGTCATCGGGAATATACATACCCTCAACAGAGCCGTTGATGATTGCACGAAGAGCATAAACGAGAAGCTCCTCGTTTGACATAGCTTCAACAGTAGCCTTGTCGGCAACCTCAACGTAGGACGGGAAGAAGTCATCACCTGTGTTGATGAGAACAGCCTTTGCAAGTCCTACAAGGTTATCCATAAGCTTGGAGTTGTCACCGTTTACCCAAGTGTAAACACCGGGCTTGAGAAGTGTGTTTAAATAAGAACCGAGAACGTTGTTTACCTGAGAGATAAACGAAGCACTTGTGAACGAATATGCAGAATATACATAGTCGATATCAAGATAGTTAGCATAACCGTTGAGGTTATCTCTATTAGCTTCAATCTTGTTACCGTTTTCATCCTTTATGTAATTGCCGTTTTCGTCCATCTGGAATTCAACGCCGCAGAGCTTCTTGATCTCATTCTTGATGCTGCCGTTAAGAGCTTCAAGAAGGATTGAATTGAAGAGCTCCTTGAGAGCTGTATCAAGGAAGTTGTAGGTTGTTCCAGTGCTGATGTTTGTCTTGCCCGCAAGAGACGGAACCTTTTCAAGAACAAGGTTGTCGATGAGGGTCTGAGCCATAGAGTCAACAGACTCTGTGACTTTGTCGGGAACTACCGGCTTAATCTTGTTGCCGTCTGCGTCCTTAGTTGTGTAAACTACTTCGTAAAGCATCTTCTTGAGAAGCTGGTTAACGTCAGTATAATCACTAAGGTCAACAACTGCGGGAAGAATTGAGCCGAGGTCGATTGATCCGTCAACGAAACTTACGAAAATGCCCTTGTTGTCATAGAGGAACTGGAGAACGGCATAAAGCACGTTGATATCTCCGCTCGATCTTCTGACAGACTGGAAAGCATTTGCATTAAGGTTGGCGAGATCACCGAGCATGCCTTTGAATGTTTCAAAGGTTCTGCCGGTTACGAAGTTGTAAACCGACTGCATCGTCATGTCAACTGATGTAAGATCAAGTTCACCGATACCGTAAAGGTCAGATTTTTCAAGCTTAATCTGTTCCTTTCCGAGCATACGGTCGAGCTCGTCAACTGCTGCCGATGCGTACTGATTTGTGGTCAGAACAGGCTTGTCGAGCTTATTGTACTGGCCTGCAATAGCACTGCCCTTGTAAGCATCGTAAGCGCTTGCACCGATAACGAGCGTCGAAAGAACCATGATCATTGCAAGAATGACACTGAGGAATCTTTTTGCATTACTCATTTTGGATTGCACCTCCATAAAATTTATATGCCCAAAGCATACATAACGCACTTTTATTTATCCAACCCGTGCCGGTTGGCGCGACATCATTACGCCGATCGGACTTCCGTCTTCCGAACCTCCGTCACACCGCCGAAGCCTTCCCGCATCGACGGGCAATTCAGCCCGGAAAAGAATGACCGACAACGTCATTACGACGCATTTGTGAACCAGGTGGGTCGTAATGAGGTTTCCTGCGCAAGGGCGCAGTACACCCAATGACACCACTTTTATGGTTATTTTAAATATAACGCATAAATGGTCAAAAGTCAATATTTTTTTGGCTGTATTATTGATTTTGTACATTTTATACATAAGTAATATTGAATTTTTGTGTCATTCCATTTAAGAATTATATTATAAAAAATCAGCGGCAGGATATACATTTTAAAATAAGATATATACCCTGCCGTTTCGACTTTTATTTTATTTTGTGCCCGAATAGTTCGGAGCTTCCTTTGTAATGAATACATCGTGAGGATGGCTTTCGATCAAACCTGCATTCGTTATTCTGACGAACTTAGTCTTTGTTTTAAGCTCCTCAATGTTGTGGCATCCGCAGTAGCCCATACCGGAGCGAAGACCGCCGAGCATCTGGAAAATCGTGTCGCCGAGAGGTCCCTTGTAAGGTACACGTCCCTCAACTCCCTCGGGAACAAGCTTCTTATTGTCCTCCTGGAAGTATCTGTCCTTGCTTCCGTTTGCCATTGCGGCAAGGCTACCCATTCCTCGGTAAACCTTGAAGCTTCTGCCCTGGAAGATTTCCGTTTCGCCGGGGCTTTCCTTACAGCCCGCAACGAGCGAGCCGACCATGATTGCGCTTGCGCCTGCGGCAATCGCCTTAACAATTTCACCTGAATACTTGATTCCGCCGTCGGCAATTACAGGAATACCGTGCTTTGCCGCCGCATTTGCAGAATCGAATATCGCCGTGATCTGCGGAACACCGATACCTGCAACAACACGGGTTGTACAGATTGATCCCGGTCCGATACCTACCTTTACAACGTCTGCACCTGCGGCAATGAGAGCCTCGGTAGCCTCTGCCGTTGCAACGTTGCCGGCGCAGAGCGTGATGTTCGGGAATGCGGTCTTGACCTTTTCAACCGACTTGAGAATGTTCTTGCTGTGACCGTGAGCAGAGTCGAGAACGAACAAATCAACGCCTGCCTTAGCGAGCATTGCAGCTCTGTCAAGCACATCTGCCGTTGCGCCGATCGCCGCACCGCAGAGAAGTCTGCCGCCCTTGTCACGGGCAGAGTTCGGATACTGAACGCTCTTTTCAATATCCTTGATGGTGATAAGTCCTTTGAGATAACCCTCGGAATCGACGAGGGGAAGCTTTTCAATCCTGTGCTTCATAAGTATCTGCTTAGCCTGCTCAAGCGTTGTTCCGACAGGAGCGGTGACAAGGTTGTCCTTGGTCATAACCTCGCTGATCTTAATGTTGAAATCCGTCATAACACGCATATCACGGTTTGTAAGAATACCGACGAGCTTTCCTCTCT
>JAXJRE010000192.1:0-4808 GCA_036310785.1 Acutalibacteraceae bacterium | reverse complement strand
TGGCAGCTCAATCCGATGTTTGCGGCGGCGGCAATGAGCTTGTCAAGCTTCTGTGTTGTCACCAACGCTCTGCGCCTGAATTTCTTCAAGCTCCACGATTCCAAAAGGGATCATAAAATCAGGAAAAAAATAAATCTCAAAAATGAAAAGGAGACAAAACCTATGGAAAAGACATTGAAAATTGAAGGTATGATGTGCGGTCATTGCGAGATGCACGTTAAAAAGGCTCTTGAGGCGATTGACGGAGTGAAGAACGCAGAGGTCAGCCACGAGACCGGAACCGCCGTTGTAACGCTGGAAAAAGATGTTTCGGACGATGTTTTGAAGCAGGCCGTTACGCAGCAGGGCTATGAGGTAACGGATATAGGATAACAGGACTTTAAATGTTTGACTTGTTTTGAAATTACGGTTATAATTAAACGGTAAAACACTGGTTTTAACACTCTGACAGACAGGAGATGCAACGTATGCTGAACAGAATTTTATCCCTTGTTTATGCGGTCATTATGTTCATTGTTCCGACGGCGAATATCCCCGAATATAATGCCGACTCCGAAAGCTTCAATACAAATTACACCTATGTTTATGTTCACGGTCTCGGCGGATGGGGAGAATATGATATCGTCAATTATATTGTGCCTTACTGGGGTACAATGGGCGGTGATCTTATGAAATATCTCAATTCAAGAGGCTTCGACTGCGTTGCGGCTTCTGTTTCACCGATTGAAAGCTGTTGGGACAGAGCCTGCGAGCTTTACGCTCAGCTCACGGGAACAAGGACTGACTACGGCAAATATCATTCGGAGCAGAACAATCACAAAAGATACGGCGAAGATTTTACAGGCAGAGCTTTGATTGAAAATTTCAGCGCAGAGGATAAAATCAATCTGCTCGGTCACTCCTTCGGCGGCGCAACGGTTCTTCAATTCCTCGACCTTATGGCGGACGGCTGTGCCGAAGAAAGGGCGGTCACACCTGAAAACGAGCTTTCACCCCTCTTTACGGGAGGAAAAGCGGACTGGATTTATTCGGTAACAACCCTTGCGGCACCTATGAACGGATCAAGCGCATATTACATTAAAGATGAAATAATCGAAGATGAAAATGCGACGTTCCAAGAGCTGATGGTTGCGTATGTTGTAGGAGCGCTTACAAATCCCATACCTGACGGAAGAAATGAGTATGACTGTGCAGGCTATGATATGGAAGTTGACAGGGCAATGTCGCTTTGCGATAATTGGGAAACGCAGGAAAATGTCTATTATTTCTCCTTTGCCTGTGATGTTACCCGGCCCGATGAAAACGGCAACCGTACCTTTGATCCGAACGACCTTGAATTTCTTTTCCGAGGCTCGGCAGGCAGAATGGCGAAATGGAGCGGCACAACTCCGTCAGGCTATGTCATCGGCAGAGAATGGCAGGCAAACGACGGATTGGTGAACACAATATCTGCAATCGCTCCGCACAATGCACCGAGAAAGGATTTCAGAGCTGACAGTATAAACCCCGGAATATGGAATGTGATGCCGATCTATGAGGGCGATCATATGTCATTGCAGGGCGGAATGTTCCACACAAACAATATAAGACTGATATATGCTGAGCATATGAGCAGGGTAAACGGAATTTAATATCAAATAGAAGCGAAAACGCTCCCGACAGGATTTTTTCCGAGTCGGGAGCATTTTGCTGTTTATGTTCGCAAAAAAAGATTTTAAAAGGTGACTAAGCCCTGATATCCCGTGAATCGCTCAGGGATTTTCTGAATTTTGTCGGCGTGACATTTTTATATTTTTTGAAAACTCTCGAAAAATAATTGTAATCGGGAAAGCCGACCTTTTCGGAGATTTCTGAAATATGCAGGTCGGTTTCACGCAGAAGTCGGGCGGCATGCTCAATTCTTGTGCGGTTAAGGTAATCAATTATGCTGTAACCCGTCTGCGCCTTGAACGTGTGCTGGAGATAAGAAACGCTGATACAAAATGCGTTTGCCAAGAGCTTTAGGTTCAGCGGCTCGGCGTAGCATCGGGAAATTCGGTTTTGAATGTCCTCGATAATCTGCTTTGTATCCATTTCATAAACCTGAAGTGAGGTGCTTTTGTGGATATGATTTTGAAACGCAACAAACAGAAAGCGGAATATCTCCGCATTCAACAAAAATTGCGAACCGTCAAGCGGATTGTCAACAAGTGCCGCCGCTTTTTTAATACAGCCGATACATTCGGAATCGTTTCTGATAACGCTGTCATACAAAATGTTTTCCGAGGTCTGAACGCTCTGAAAATATTCCGGCGGAACGACAAAAACATAATACTCGTTGTCGGGAGAAAGCTGTACGCTTTCGTGAACCTCAAAGCTGTTAAAAATAAGGATGTCGTCGCTCTTTGCCTCAAGAATTTTATCGTCAATTTTTAAAGTCAGCGCACCGTGAACAAAATAAATTATTTCAAGATATTCATGCCAATGTCGGTATATTCTCGGATGATTTACAAAATGATAAGTGATAATTCTTATGGGCTTTCTCGACTGCACCTCATAGCGGGCATATTTTTTCAAAGCGGACACCTCCGACTTTTATAAAAACCAATTTATCCTATATTACAGCATTTTTGTGCTATTTATAATTATATACAAAAAGTATAATAAAATCAAGATATTATTATGAAATACGTATGATTTTGAGGAGGCAGAAAATGAAAAAGATCATTAAAACGATAATTGCATTTTTACTCTGCGGTGCAATCCTTTTCGGAATGACAACTGCGGCCTTGGCAGACAATGAAGTCTTGCGGTTGACCGTTGCCGCCGACACGCATTTTCAATGCTTTACGGATTTGGGCGATTTCCCTGCCGATCCATCTCAAAAAAGCAATACCGAGGGTATGCTTGACAAAGAGGTTTATTATTATACCTCAACGCAGGGACAAATGAATTATGAATCTTACGCAATAATGAAACAGCTCCTTGCTTCTTTTGTCACGGGAGATGACGAGTATCTCCTCATTGCAGGCGATTTAACCTGCGGAAAGCGGCAGTCGCATATCGAGTATGCCCAAATGCTGAGGGAAGCCGAAAAGGAAAGCGGCAAGGAAATATTTGTAATTTGCGGAAACCACGACTGTGACGACAACAATTTTGACAGATATATCGGCATTGACGAGTTTAAAGAAATTTATGCGGATTTCGGCTACAATCAGGCAGTGAGCTGTCATGCCGACTCCGGCTCATACACTGCAGACCTGTCCGAAAAATACCGTCTGATAGCGATCGACTCGTGCATTTACGGCAAGGACGACGGCGAGATCAATTCGTCGGTTATGCAGTGGATAAGAGAGCAGGCAGAAGCGGCGAAGGCGGACGGAAAAGAGCTGATCGGAATGATGCACCACAGTATTCTGCCGCATTTCTATCTCCAGCCGATGATAGACAACTATTCCGACTTGGCGCAGGAATTATCCGATATGGGTATCAATCTCGTTTTTACAGGTCATATTCACGCTAACGATATTTCTTCCGCAAAAACGAAATCGGGAAACACGATTTACGACGTTCAGACAGGCTCGCTGATAACTTCACCGAACGCTTTCAGACACGTTGCCGTGGGCGATACGGTCAAAATTACAAGTGAGTACATCACCGGGATAAACACCGATGACCTCATGGACGGCTACAGCCCGGAACAGCTCAGAAGAATAGAAGAAAGTTTTTCGGACTATTCCTACGGATTTTTTGAAGCAGGTATGTGCCGATGGGTGAATACGTTTATCGGCTCGGCAGGAAAGCTCGGGAAGGTGCTGAAGCTTGACTCGGACTCCCCCGAATATCAGGAGCTTGACAGGCTTCTGAGAATTGTCGGACGTTCTGTAAATCTGCCGATTTATGACGACGGCTCAACCCCCGGTGAGCTTGACAGCTTAGAGGAAATTGCCGCAAGCGCAGGCTACGCTCTGCCGGAAAGCGGCTACGAAAGGGTTTATCAGATCGTTGCGGCACTGATGGGCAACTTCTTCCACGGCGACAGCGGAGAAACCTCCCTTGATGAAGAAACCGCTTTGCTTCTCGACTGTATCAAGGCGGCATTGGCTCATTGCTCGGTCAATCTTATTGCCGAGGGAGGGCTGAACAATCTGCTCGGTTATCTGAATATTGAGCTTCCGAAGGATCGCCTTGTTTCCGATGCCGCTCGGATAACCTGTGCACAAAGCATTGCCTCCGAGCTTGTGACCTCGGTAATTACGCCTCTGCTTCAGGGAATTGCCGACGATTACAGCGAGCCGGATGACATTAACGCAGAGCTTGATTTGAATAATGTCAACTCAAGTCTTGTCAACAGAGCGTCAATGAATATCTTTGAAAGCATAATCAGATATTTTTATAGATTATTCAAAGCTTTACTGACTATTTTCGCTGTGCGGTTTTAACGGATAGCCGAAATATAACCGATGTCAGCTTCGTTTTCAAGCAAAATACGTTGAGCTTCTCGTGGAGAGAGGGCAACGAAAAAAACAGCATCGAATGTTCGCTTGACGGACGCTGGAGCAGGTCTGACATGAGGCTTGCCGACGCTCCGTACACCTCGTTCGCCTGTGCGGCATGGAAAGACCGCAGTACGCTCGAGCTTGTTATCCGACCGCTTGAATGTGTCTGCGCAAGGGAGCT
This sequence comes from Acutalibacteraceae bacterium, assembly GCA_036310785.1. Lineage (GTDB taxonomy): Bacteria > Bacillota > Clostridia > Oscillospirales > Acutalibacteraceae > CAG-488. The sequence goes on along the minus strand of JAXJRE010000192.1, from coordinate 149 downwards.
GACCTTCACTTTTTCGGGAAATCGGGTGAAGATGAATCCTGTTTGCGATCCGCCGATCGACAGCATACTCGGCGGTGTGAGAGGCTTGCTGAAATCGTTCATCAAGTCCGAAGCGGCGAATATGTTAGTTACGTCAATCAGCTTAAATG
>JAXJRE010000191.1:0-2031 GCA_036310785.1 Acutalibacteraceae bacterium | reverse complement strand
GGTCGTGCCAGCTCCCTTTACACAAGGGAGCCGAAAAGTTTCATCAAAATTTGAAACTTAAATGTCTAAAATCTAACATCTAAAGTCTAATGTCTGCTTTTACACCTCATCCGTCACTTCCTTCGTCAGTGCCACCTTCCCCTCAAGGGGAAGGCTGAAAAAGCTTGATGAACCCTTACACGTCTTTTCTAAATAAAACTTGAAAAAATATTTTGATGTGATAAAATATTCGGGTAGAAAAATAAAGAAAAGGTGATTAAATGATACACGTCAGCGAACCGATGACCGATCTGCCAAAGGAGTACAAAACGCCCTTACAGGAAATGACATATAAATTTCTTGACGAAAACAACATTCCGTTCAGCCGGGTTGAAAACGACGAGGCGGTTACGATGGAGGACTGTATCGAAATCGACAAGGCTCTTGATATGAAAACGGTCAAGACGCTCTTTCTCTGCAACCGTCAGAAAACGAGCTTTTATCTTTTCGTGACCGCAGGCGACAAGCCGTTTGTGACGAAAGACTTCAGCTCTGCGCTCGGAATTTCAAGAGTTTCGTTCGCTTCTGCCGAAATGCTTGACGAGATCATCGGCACAAAGGTCGGCGCAACAACGATCTTCGGCGTGCTGAGAAAAGAGGCGGAGGATGTTCAGGTCGTGTTTGACAAGGAGGTCTGCGACGACGAGTGGTTCGGCTGCAGCGACGGAACAACGACGGGATATATGAAGCTGAAAACCGAGTACATTCTCAAAAAGCTTCTGCCTTATTCAAAGCACAGGTACACGGTTATCGAGGTATAAAATAAAAAATCGGTGAGCTTTATCAGCTTGCCGATTTTCAGCTTACTTTATATGATTTGATGAGTTTTTCAACCACATCTTTCTGCTCGGGCGAGAGCGAAAGCCAATCGTTGAAAAGCTCTTTTTGCTCTTCGGTCAGATAAACCGCTTCTTCGTGACCGTCCTCGGAGAAGAACTGAGCCATGGAAATTCCCAATCCGCCGCAAATAGCCTCGATAGTCGGGATCGTCGGGGCGGTATTCCTCAGGAATATGTTGGAAATTGTGCTTTGCGACAATCCGCTCAGCTTTGCCAGACGGTACTCCGTTATATTCTTTTCTTGCATCAACTGTTTTATTCTAACCTTTGCGTCCATAAAATACACGTATAATTAAAACCATCTCAAAGGGGGTGGTTTTTAATTATGTCTCCTTTCCAAAGAGTATATTGTATTTGCAGGAACAAGTACCTGCGATATAATAAAGGCAAGCACTGTGGATTTGTACCTATATTACTACAGCTTGACTGTTTCGAGGTGACTCAAACCACAGTGGTTTGTCTAAAATGGTAATTAGTTAGTTAACGCTTGACGTTTTTATGTGCGTGATTACACAGACAAGCTTACTGTGCAGACAACAGTGCAAAAACAAAGGAGGATAAAAATGTATTTTGTAGGAATTGATATTTCTAAGTTCAAGCACGACTGCTTTATCGTTGATAACAATGGTGAAGTTATTGTTTCTTCTTGGTCGTTCGCGAACGACCAAGAAGGTTTTTTGCTTTTCAAGGATTTCCTTGACGGTCTTGAGGGTGAAATACGAATTGGGTTTGAATCTACCGGTCATTACACTGACAATATCAGACTGTTCCTTGAGAGACACCATTTCTCTTTTATGGAACTTAACCCACTCTTAATCTCAAGATTCAATAACAGCAAATCCTTGAGAAAAACCAAAAGCGACACCATTGATGCAGCTTTAATAGCCCAATATCTAATGACGGTAGAGTACAAACCCAATCCACCGACATTGTATCACATTGAAGCGTTAAAGTCACTAACAAGATTCAGAGATAAGCTTGTTAAACTTCGTAGTCGTCAACTCGTTGAGCTTACTAATATCCTTGATAAGGTTTTTCCTGAATTTAAGCCTTTTTTCAGCAACAGATTTTCTGCTACAGCTATTTACATAATTGCTAACTATCAAACTCCGGAAAGCATAGCAAATATGAACTCTCGTTCTTTTGAATTATT
>JAXJRE010000190.1:0-22220 GCA_036310785.1 Acutalibacteraceae bacterium | reverse complement strand
GAATTATTTATGTCTTTTAATGTTTCTTTTTAGCCGTTTTTTCCGATTTGACGTATACACATACGCCGGGCATCGGAAGAAAACGGCTTCTTCATCTTATTGCGATAGCTCCTTATTTATAATTATTAAAGTCTTGTTTCAAGCAGTTTGACGTTTCCGCTGACGGTGAACTTGCCTTTTGCGGCAGGGATAAAGATACTTTCGCCTTTCTTCATTCCGAGCTTTTCGCCGTCACATTCGATTTCTGCGCTACCCTCAAGGCAGAGCAGGGAAACGAAGGAGTCCTCGTCGCTGACCGAGGAATACTCGCCGTCAACGCTCAGCTCATACATCGTGAACAGCTCGCAGGAGGTGAGCTTGCTTCTCGTTGCATTGTCGAATTTTTCCGTCTCACGGTCGGACTGATCGGGGATTGACGGAGGACAAAGCTTTGTAACGTCCGCCGCCTTGTCAACGTGAAGCTCACGGGGCTTGCCGTCCTTGCCAAGCCGTCCGTAATCGTAAATTCTGTATGTAGTGTTTGAGTTCTGCTGTACCTCGGCAAGAAGTATTCCCTTGCAGATTGCGTGCATAGTACCCGACTCGATGAAGAATACATCGCCCTTGTGTACCTTGACACGGTTGCAAATGTCCATCATATCGTCGCTCTGAGCGGCTTTTTTAAATTCCTCAACCGTTACATTCCTGTTGAATCCGAGTATAAGCTCGGCGTCGGGATCGCAGTCGAGAATGTACCACGCCTCGGTCTTTCCGTATTCGCCCTCAACCCTCATCGCATATTCGTCGTCGGGATGCACCTGAATTGAAAGATCTCTCTTTGCGTCAATGAACTTGATAAGCAATGGGAAAAATTCGTATTTTTCACCCTTTTTGCCGCAGATGCTCTTGTCCTCAAGATAGACCTCCTGCAAGGTCTTACCCTCATACTGTCCGTTGAGCACGGTTGACGGGCCTGCCGGATGACAGGAGAGCACCCAAGCCTCGGCGGCAGGATCCTTGTCGGTCTTTATTCCGTATTCCGTAATCAGTCTTGTTCCGCCCCAGATGTTGTCCGCAACAAAGGGCGACAGCTTTACCATTTCCATATTAAACCTTCTTTTCTGTGAAAATTCCGAAAGTATTATACATTATAACTTTAACAATGTAAATATAAAAACAAAAAACTATTGACAAAACGAACAAATGTTCGCTATAATAATACCGATGCTATTGGGGAGGCAGAGGAGATATAAAATGGTTTACTATGATTTAAGAATTGAAAAACAGCGCATTTACGGTGCGGATAAAATTGCTATCGCCGCCGATGCCAACGAAACTGTGTCTTTTCGCTTTCACTTTGACGCCAACTGGAGAATTTTCGATTCCAAGGCGGCAATATTCAGAACCGCCGAAAATAAGTTTTACATAATCGAGGTCAAGCACTCTGCGGTTACGGTTCCGTGGGAGGTGCTGAGTGTTGACCGTGATTTTGAGCTTTCCGTCATAGGATATGACGGAGCAAAAGTTCTCACGGCAGGAAAGGTGAATGTCAGAGTGGTTTCCTCGCTTCTGCCCGAGGACTGTAAGACCTTTTCCCCGTCGGAAACGCTTTTCGACAGATTCAGACAGGACAGCATTGACGAGGCTTATAAAAAATACAGGAACGAGCTTGAAACACTCAAACGCTCTTACGAGGAAAAAATTCTTGAAATCGGCTCTCAGCTCAACAAGGCAAATCAGAATACCGAGGATATGGAAAAGGCCAAAAATGAGGAGATTGCCGAGCTTAATCAGGCTCATTCCGTTGAAATTCATAGTCTGAACGGCGAGCTTGCAGATATTAAGAACGAGCTTGCTCAGACTGAGATCAGGGCGGACAAATGGGATCTTGTTGAAGCAGCGATGTCGGATAAGACGAGAAGCAACTATGCTCCGTGGTGCGGAGGAACGAAACCGTATAAGCTCCCGTTTTTCAACACAAAGAATATGAGCGTTCTGACCGCCGGCAATTTCGACGACTACTGTACCGAGCTTGGTCTTGACCTGTCATCGGTTACAACGTTCGAAATGGTTTTTAAGGGAAAAAGCAGATTGCGCCGTCTTGAGCTGAGAAACACGGGAAATATTACATCGCTTATGAGCGGATTTTCATATTCAACCGCTCTGAGAGAGGTTGTGCTCGGCGATCTTACAAGCTGCACAAACATAAAATGGGCATTCGAAGGCGACACATCGCTTGAAAAAATCACTTTCGGAAAACACAGCAAGATCGTAGATTTTTCATATTTGTTTAACGGATGTATTGCTCTTAAAGAAATTGATGCGGAGCTGGATTTCACCGTTGCAAGACAGGCGACGGATACATTCGCAAAATGCACATCTCTTGAAAAAGTATCCTTCAAGAAAGAGTCGATAGGTCTGAGTCTTGATCTCGGCTCGTGTCAGGCGCTCTCCAAGGAAAGTATGCGGAATCTCTTTGACGGATTGGCTGAAAGGGATTCGATGAGAATTACCGTATCACGCTATGCTTTTGAGAATAATTTCCCTACCTCCGAGGAACAGGAGACGGTCAGAAGCTCGATAACTCAGAAAGGCTGGACTTTATCGCTTGCCTGAATAAAATTATCATATTTGTCCGCAACCGTTCATATAATCAAGTGAAATAAAAAAGAGAGGTTGATTATATGAGCATTGAACCGATGACCGCCGAGACAGGTATTCTGGAAAATCTTTACGACAGCTTTGCCGAGCAGGGCATTGACTGCGACATAGCGATGCCTGATTACTGCCCGGATATAATGAGGATACTCAAATGCAGTGTGACGAACAGCATTACAAACTCAAAAATATCGGGCGACCGTGCCACGGTTGACGGCAGCGCAAAAATAAGAATAATATACACCGATGAGAAAAACGGTATTTACACCTTTGAGCAGGATTATCCGTTCTCTAAATTTGCCGAGCTTCCCTCCACCTTTGACGGAGCGATGCTTTTAGCCACGGCTAAGACGGAATATGCAAATTGCAGAGCCGTCAGCAAAAAGAGGATAGATATCCACGGAGTGATAAGTATCAGGTTCCGCATACTCGGAATAAAAAAGGACAATGTGATAACGGGAGCGCAGGGTGACGGAATTCAACTGATGAAAAAAGAGATTTCCGCAGACTCGGCGGTTGACGTAATACAGAAAAAGTTTCAGCTTTCTGAGACTGAAGAAACGGACGGAGAGATAGGTAAGATCCTTTTCGCTTCGGCTTCGCCCGTGCTCTCGGAAACCAAGGTCATAAAGGGCAAAATTCTCCTCAAGGGAGAGGCGGCAATGAAAGTAATATATTGCGCCGAGGGCGGAGAAAACAAATCGGTCTGCGCCAACTTCAATCTGCCGTTCAGTGAGATAGTGGAAGCCGAAAACGTAACCGAGGACTGCAAAATTACGGTTTCTTTCTGCGTTGAGCAGATTCAGGCGGAGCCGAAAACCGATAACGACGGTGAATATAAATACCTGAACATCGGCTGCGACATCTGCGCCCTTGTGACGGCATACAGACCGAGCACTCTCGGCATTATTGCCGACGCATACTCAACCGAAAAGGAGATCGAAGCAAAATACAAGACTGCGACCTTCACCAGAATTACTCAGAACATCAACGACAGCTTTGTCTGCCGTGAAAGTATTGATCTTTCTTCAATGGAGCCGCAGAGGATTTACACGGTTATGGCTGATTCGCCTGAAGCAAAGGTGAGCTTTGACGGCGACAAAATGTCCGTCACGGGACGAATACCGCTCAAGCTTATCCTTATCGGAGGCGACGGAACGCCTGTTTTCTGCGAGAGGGAGGCTAAATTTGAATATTCCCGTTCGGTCGATTCACAAAGCGGAAATCTCAGATTTGAGCCTCAGCTCGTGCTGACGGGCTACTCCTGCACACTGACGGGCGACGGAAAAGCCGAGTTTAAGGCGGAGGCAGGTATCAGCGGAACGGTAACGGAAAGCTGTGAAAGCCGAACTCTTGTCAGCCTGCAAGCGTCGGAAACCTCGGAGCTGAAAAAGAGACATTCCTCGCTTGTGATCTGTTTCTGCTCGGGCGGAGAAAGGGTTTGGGACATTGCAAGGAAGTACAACACAACGGTCGAGGACATTATGAGCGAAAATGAGCTGACCTCGGAGGAAATACCCGAAAAAATGATGCTTATTATTCCCGTAAAATAAGCAACCGCTATTGAAATTATTCTCGGAAGATGTTATACTAAAAACACCGCTGACAGATTTCGGTTCGCAAACGGCGGACAGATCTGTCGGCGGATTTTTTTGAAAACCGGAGGGTAAAAAACATGGGATTGAAAAATCTTGACAAATCGGCAGAACAGAAAGGATCGGGAATTGTAACGCTTTGGCAGTTTGTAAAGTTCATTTTTGTCAGCCTGCTCGCGTGTATCGTCCAGTTCGGTGTTCTCAATCTTCTTCTGCTTCTTCCTCAGATCAAGGAGATAATGAACGAGGATTTTACATGGTTCGTCTTTAACTACGTCGGTGAGGGCAAGGGCTTCGGCTACTTCATTGCTTTCAACATTGCGAATATTCTTGCTCAGATCGTCGCCTTTTTCGTCAACCGTGAAAAGACTTTCGGCTCGTCAAGCAACATCGCTGTAACCCTGCCGATATACATTGTGTTCACCGTTGCGCTCATCTGCTTCTCGGCATGGCTTGCCCCGACAATACAGGGTTGGCTCATCTCTTTGAACATCTCGGCTCAGCTTGCCGCCAACATTTCAACCATGGCTTGCTCGGCAATTCAGTTCTTCATCTACTTCCCCGTGGACAAGATTCTTTTCCACAAGAAGAAAGAGGAAAAGGAAGAAAAATAATCCTCGGAATTTGATGTTTTCTAACAAAAAATTATTGTATTATCAATAAGGGTATGATAAAATAAACAAAACATCTTAGGAGGTAAGAATATGAGTTTTCCTGTTGCTTTGCAGCTTTACTCCGTCCGTGACGCAATGGCGGAGGATTTTGCAGGTACAATAAAAAAGGTTAAGGAAATGGGCTATGACGGTGTTGAATTTGCCGGACTTTTCGGAAATTCCGCCGCAGATGTCAAGAAAATCTGTGATGAAGTCGGCGTTGTTCCGATCTCTGCCCACGTTCCCTATGACGAGCTTGACGCCGATCCCGAAAAGACGATCGCCGACTATGCAGAAATCGGATGCAAGTACATTGCTATCCCTTATGCCGTTGAGGAGAGACGTCCCGGAGCAGAGCTTTTTGACGACACGGTCGAGGGAATCAGACGCTTTGCGGCTGTCGGCAAGAAATACGGCATCACATTCCTTTACCATAACCACGATTTTGAGTTTAAAAAGGTCGGAGATGTCTACGGTCTTGACCTGCTTTATTCAACGCTTACACCGGACGAGCTTCAGACGGAGCTTGACACCTGCTGGGTAAATGTCGGCGGTGAGGATCCGGCAAAGTATGTTGAAAAATATTCGGGCAGAGCACCCGTTGTTCACCTCAAGGATTTCCATATGAGCGGCAAGGGCAAGCCGGCTAAGCTTTATCAGCTTATCGGAATTGACGACGGCGCACAGGACGCAGAGCCGGAGGAAGAAGCATTCGGTTTCCGTCCCTGCGGCTACGGAGTTCAGAGCTTCCCCGAAATTCTTGAAGCCTGCAAAAAGGCAGGAACCTCTTGGGTAGTTGTTGAGCAGGATCAGCCCTCGCTCGGCAAAACTCCGCTTGAGTGTGCAAAAATGAGCATAGACTATATTAAAGAAATTAACAAATAAAGGAGATTAGTTATGTCTGACTCAGTATTAAACCAGTTTACACAGGCTGTCGAGGAAGAAAGCGCTTCTTCCGGCAGAAGATTTAAGGTAGGCATCATCGGCACAGGCTGGATTGCCGAGGCTCACATCGAGAGCTATCTTGATATGGACGATGTTGATATCGTTGCTATGGCTGACCTCATCCCCGGCAAGGCAGAGAAGGTTGCGGCAAAATACAACAAGGACGGACGTCTTGACAACGTTCATTTCTACGCAAATCACGAGGAGCTTATCGACAATGAGCCTGACCTCGACGCTGTCAGCGTTTGCACCTACAATATGACTCATGCGGAATGTACGATTTATTCCCTCAAGCACGGCGTAAACGTTCTGCTTGAAAAGCCGATGTGCGTTACAACGGAAGAAGCTGTTGAAATCTGCAAGGCTGAAAAAGAGAGCGGAAAGCTCCTTTCAATCGGCTTCCAGCCCCGTGGCGACGAGAATATGAAGATGGTTAAGAAGATCGTTCAGTCGGGTGAGCTTGGCAAGATCTACTACATACAGACAGGCGGCGGACGCCGTCGCGGTATTCCGAACAGCACCTTCATCGAGAAGAAGACCGCAGGTATCGGCGCAATGGGCGATATCGGCTGCTATTCTCTCGACGTTGTTCTCAACGCTATTGATTATCCTAAGCCGTTGACCGTTACAGGCTATACTTCAGCTTTCTTTGGCACAAATCCGAAGTACAACAATCCTGCCGATGCGGCAAGATTTAATGTTGAAGATTTCGCTGCCGCATTTGTTCGCCTTGAGGGCGGTATCATTCTTGATTTCCGTATCTCCTGGGCAATGCATCCCGACTCGCCGGGTGACACAATCATCTTCGGTACAGAGGGCGCACTCAGAATCCCGGCAACGGCCTGCTGGAACGGCTCAATGTCAGGCCCGATGACGATTTATCATGACGTTGCAGGCGAGCAGGTTGAGACGGTTATTCCTCTGCTTGAAAACCACGGCAAGGGCTTGTTCTACAAGAAGTGCCGTTCGTTCCTTGAGGCTATCGAAAACGGAGATCCGGCTCCCGTTCCGTCAAGCCAGATTCTCTACAATCAGGCTATCATCGACCACATTGTTAAGTCCGCAGAGCTTGGCAAGGAAGTCGAAGTTGTTATCCCCGAAATCTAAACACATAAATATATGCAATAAAGGCTTGTATCGGTTTGATACAAGCCTTTTTCGATGCAACCAATTAAAGTAATGTGATTGCTGTTATTTGATTTTCAATTCCTCAATCAGTTTTCCTCAAGAACTTCGCTGACGGGAACAGTAACCTTTCTGTCGTAGCAGGAGAATACATCATCAATAAATTTCTTCTCGGGCTTACGGGTGATAAGGCTGACTACGGGAACTATCACAAGCGATGCAAGCATTGCGAATGCGCCGCAGTTGATCGGGCTTTGAAGAAGCGTCGGGAAGCTTGACTTAAAGAACATATTGGCAAGCATAATGCCTGAGCCCCAGATGAAGCTGACTGCGCAAGCCGACTTTGTGACCTTCTTCCAGTACAGGCTGTAAAGGAACGGCGCAAGGAACGAGCCTGCAAGTGCGCCCCACGAAAGTCCCATGAGCTGGGCGATGAATGTTACCTTATGCTTGTACTGAATAACGGCGATGACAGCCGAAATGATGATGAACACAAGAATGAATGCTCTGATTATAATAAGAGTCTTTTTCTCATCGTTCTTCTTTGTAATCGGAACAATGAAGTCAAGCGTAAGCGTTGAGCTTGATGTGAGAACGAGCGATGAAAGCGTGGACATCGAAGCCGAAAGAACGAGAATAAGCGTTATACCGATGATGATCGGTGAAAGATTTGAAAGCATTGTCGGAATGACCTCGTCAAAGCCCTTTTCCGCAACGTCAACGTCAAAGATTCTGCCGAAGCCGCCGAGGAAATAGCAACCGCCTGCAACAACACTGGCAAAGAGCGTTGAAATGATCGTACCTGTATGTATGGACTGCTCACTCTTGATGGAATAGAATTTCTGAACCATCTGCGGAAGTCCCCAGGTGCCGAGCGAGGTAAGAATTATAACTCCGCCGAGACTTACGGGATCGGGGCCGAAGAACGATGCGAACACTCCGGGAACAGTTGACGCTGTGGGATCGCTGACCTCGGCAAGAGCGGCAAGAGAACCGTTGAAGCCTCCGTTGATTTTCAGAACGGAATAAATAATTGCAACTATACCTGCAAGCATAACGATACCTTGAATGAAGTCGTTAATAGCCGTTGCCATATATCCGCCTGCAATAACATAGATCGCCGTCAGCACCGCCATAACGACAATGCAGATTGTGTAATCGACATTGAACGCCATTTCAAAAAGACGTGAAAGTCCGTTGTAAAGCGAAGCGGTGTAGGGGATAAGGAAAACGAAGATAATCAGCGAGGTCGCAAGCTTCAAGCCGTTACTGTTAAAACGGGAGCCGAAGAACTGCGGCATGGTTGCCGAGTCAAGATGCTGAGTCATAACCCTCGTTCTTCTGCCGAGGATAACCCAGGCAAGAAGTGAGCCGATGAATGCGTTGCCAAGTCCGATCCATGTGGAAGCAACGCCGAATTTCCAGCCGAACTGTCCTGCATAGCCGACAAAGATAACGGCCGAGAAATAAGATGTGCCGTAAGCAAAGGCCGTGAGCCAGGGGCCTACGCTTCTGCCGCCGAGAACAAAACCGTTGACATCGGTTGCGGTTTTGCGGCAATAGATTCCGACGCCGATCATAACGGCAAAGAACGCGACGAGCAAAATGATTTTAACTGCCATAATAATTTAACCTCCTCAAAATTAAACGGCCTTAATCAAGCTGATCAAGACCGTCTGTTTTGTACGAATATCACTCGGAAAAGCTGAACAGACAGTCGAAACTGCGGTAATAAAGAAATCTGCCGAGATTCATAACGTCCGCTCCTTTTCAAGTGATGAGATTATTATATTATAGCATACTGCATTTGTCAACACTTTAAAGTGATAAACTGCTAAAATTTTTATAAAAACAGCAAATAAATTGAAAAATCAATATTTATCCGCTTCGTCAACGCTCAGAACAAAAACTGTTGCGCCGCCGACCTTGATGTCGCCGCTGAGTGCTCCGTCGGAATACCCTCTGCCGAAGCTCTCCGTTGAGGTCGCATGGTGAGTTCTTTCACTGCAGTGATCGGCGATAATCTTTTTTGCCTGCTTGACCTTGTCGTCCTCTGTTCCAATAAGCAGGGTGGTGTTTCCGACCATGAGGAAACCTCCTGTTGTCGAAAGTCTGGTGACGGTGAAATGCTCCTTTGTCAGAGCGGAGGAAACCACGGCGGAGTCCTCGTTGTTTACAATGGCAAGAATAAGCTTCATTAAAAATATCTCCTTTACAGCTTCGGGTCAAGCATAGCCTGTGAGCGTTTGTCAAGCTTCTTGATGTCGGGAATTTCATAGCGGTTGTCATTCGCATCTTTAATCAGCACACGACCGTCATAGAGCGGCTTGACCGACGCAGTATGATTTCGTATTTCAAAAGTAATTATACCATGATCCGTCTCAACAGTCCACATCCAGATACAGAATTTTTCGCTCATTTTAATAAAACGCTTGATCTTCGGTATCATATAGTATTCGTCAAGCGAATGTTTGACCGCTGCCGCCGAATCTTCGTCAAGGCAGGCGATGTCGCGGATAACGGCAATGTTTTCGCCTGTATGCGTCATAAGCATAATATATTTTGCCGCTCCGGATTTAGGAAAAAGGTGGCGGGCTTCGATATCCTCGTATTTTTCACCCGAAAAATAGAACTCAACGTTGAGGAATATATCGTTGCTTTGAGTAATTCTTACTTCCGGTCCGTCAATGTAATTTATCACAGACTGCGCCCCCTTATTCAAAGTTTTCCTTGCGCTTCTGCGCCATGATCTGTTCGCCCATTGATTGAATCTGAATGAGCTTGTAATATTTGCCCTTCTTAGCCATAAGCTCCTCAGGTGAGCCGAATTCGATTATTCTGCCCTGATCCACAACGGCGATTTTGTTCGCATTCTTGAGGGTTGAAAGGCGGTGGGCGATCATAAGCGTTGTTCTGCCTCGGATGAGCCTTTCGATGGCTTCCTGAATAAGATGCTCGGTTTCGGAATCGACAGCCGCAGTAGCCTCGTCAAAAATCAGAATTGACGGATTTTTCATAACGGCTCGGGCAATGGACAGTCTCTGCTTTTCGCCGCCCGACAGACCGATTCCTCTTTCTCCGAGCACCGTATCGTAAGCGTCGGGCAGACGGGTAATAAATTCGTGAGCGTTTGCAATGTCCGCCGCCCTGATAACCTGCTCAACACGAACATCTTCTGCTCCGTAAGCGATATTGTTGAAAATCGTATCCCTGAACATCTGCGGCTCCTGCTGAACAAAGCCGATCTGATCACGGTAATATTGCATATCAATCTTTTTGATATTGATGCCGTCAACGAGAATTTCACCCTCATAATCGTCATAGTAGCGCATGATAAGATTTATAAGCGTTGATTTTCCCGATCCTGTTGTGCCGACTATTCCGACAACATCGCCCGGCTCAATAGTCAGGTCGATGTTGCTGAGGACTTTCTTAGAGCGGTCGAAAGAGAAATTGACGTTTTTAAACTCAATCCTACCGTCAATGCGATCGGGTTTTTCGCCCTTGCCGAAGTCATGCTCAGGCTCGGCGTCAAGAATGTCAAGAATCTTTTCGGCGCTGGTGAGGGTGTTGCGGTAAGTGTCGCTGAAATTTGCAAAGAAGTTTACCGGAGCGTAGAACATCGAAGCATAGGAAACGAATGTGACTAAAAGACCTATTGAAAAGCCCTTGTCTCCGTTGATAACAAAGCTTCCGCCGAAAAACCAGATAACAAGAGAGCCGCAGGTGACAAGGAAGGTCATAAACGCAGGGAAAAAGCCTGAAATTTTCGCGGCTTTGGCGTCCTCTTTCATCCACTCGTCACAGTAAGCGTCAAATTTATTAACAGCTCTGCTCTCGTTGGTAAAGGCCTTGATAACTCTGATGCCGGGAATGGTATCGGTCAGAAGTCCGGATATCGACGCTCCTCTGCGCCAAAGGCGGAGATACTTTGGACCAATCTTTTTGCCGAAAAGCTTGCCTATAACAACCACCAGAGGAATTGGCACAAGCGAGAAAAGAGTCAGCTTGGGATTCAGACAAATCATTATCACGAGAATACCGACAAGGGTGAGAAACTGGACGATTGCCTCCTGGGAAATTTTCAGAACAAAATTCTGTATGTTCGCCGTGTCGGAATTTATTCGGTTGATTACCGAGCCTGTCGAGGTTTTGTCATAGAAAGACATAGGCAGATACTGCGCCTTTTCGTAGATATCTTTTTTGAGATCTATTACAATCCTGTCACCTGTTCGGCGCAGATAAAAGGCTCTCAGAGCTGTGACCGAATATTGCAGAATATATACCGCTAAAAGAAGTATTATCATCTGAACGAGAAGAACGGAATTTTTGCTCGGCAAGACATTATCCACCATAAATCCCGTAATATACGGCGGAACAAGCGACATTGCCGTTGTGAACAGCGAAAGCAGCATACATAAAATCAACTGATTTTTCTGCGGAGCGGCATAGACGGCGAACTTGGAAAACATTTTCTTTTTGCCCTGACAGTTAATACATTCTGCGTCGGGCGAGGGGAGCTTTCTGCCGCATTTGGGACAGAAGCTTCTTCGGTGCATAAAAGCATTTTCAACAGGATAAATAAGCTCATCGGTAAATCCGTTTTTGATGACGGAATTAACAAAGTCGGAGCCTGCGTCCATAAGAGACGCAACCGCAAAGGTAAAACGGGTGACAATTTTCTTGCTGCCGTCTTTTAAAACGGCAAAGAAAACTGCATTGCCGTACATTCTCTTGACCTCGGTGCTTTCAATATCATTGTACTTTATGCACATAGGCTCGCTTCCGTTTTCGGTGTTGAAGGAATACAGCCTATCTTGAGTAAAGCAAATCAGGCTTTCACGGTACTGTTTTTTAAGGCTCAGATCGCCGACCACCGAAAACAGCGGCGGAATTTGTGAAAACAGTTTTTCATAGCTTTCTTTAAATTCTTCGGGTAAAGGGTTGTTTGACAGAGGCTTCATTGCTATCAACTCCGGTCTTGCGATTGGGAAAAGTTTTGCGTTTGGTTTTCGTTTATTATATGTTAGAAGATCGGCATAGTCAAGGCTATTTCAAATAAAAATCGTCAATTTGATTATTTCTATGTATTGTAAAAAAATTTTTTAAAAAGATCCTGATTTTTAGGTACAAATTCAGGATCTTTACAATATTATTTTTCGATTATGGCTGACATTATTTTCAGCAGGATATATACTCCGCAGGCACAGCGCAGCTTACAAAGGATAAAGAAAACTTTCCAATGTATCGGCAGGTATTTTATGTTGAGAGCTTTGTAAGCCTTGCGGTATCTGTCCGTTGACAGGAATTTTCTGATGTTACGTATTCTTGATTTTTTGTCCCTGTTCAACAGCTCGGTAAGTCCAAGTCCGATCATACTGAAGCAAATTCGGTTGTTTAGCGCCGCTGTAAATTCCTCTTGAAGCCGGTTGCTTTTTATGTAAGCTTCCATACGGTCGTAAAGCTCGTTCCATTGACTGAAAAGCTTAGGCTTGTAGCTTCTTGTGAGGGATACCTCGTTGTCCTTGCGGTAGTGGTTGAACGGACTGTTGATGAATACCGCCCTATGAACAAATCCGAAATAAAAGAGATTGAACAGAGCGTCCTCCGTGCCGATAATTTTTGTATCGACAAATTCAAGGTGATTATTTCTAATAATATCCGTGCGGTACAGCTTGCCCCAAGCGGTTGAGAGGGAGTCGGCGTTGCTCGGATCCGATGTTTCCGCACCGAGCAGTCCCGCCATTCTGCGGTGAAGCTCACGGGAGCCTTTTTCGTCAAAGGTCTTGTTCGAGCCAAATATTTTCTTTTCGGCAGAGCGGTCGGGAAACTCCCTGACATATCCCCACATAACGACGTCGGCGGAATTGCTCTCCGCCTTTTCAACGGCGGCTTTAATCGCTTCGGTATCCAGCCAATCGTCGCCGTCGAGGAAAACGGTGTATTCGCCCGTTGCCGTACCGATGCCCGTATTTCTTGCACCCGAAAGTCCCTGATTTTCCTGCGAGATCAGCTTTATTCTTCCGTCCTTTTCGGCGTAGGACAAAATGACGGCGGCACTCCTGTCGGGAGTACCGTCGTCAACACATATTATTTCAAGGTCGGCATAGCTCTGACCGACAACGCTGTCAAGGCATTTCGGCAGATATTTTTCTACGTTATAAACGGGAATGATTATGCTGACTTTTTTCATAATTTAAGATTCCTTTTTCTTAAAAATGAGAAGCTTGCTGAAGAAATAGTTGATAATGACAACAAGCACGCTTGCGATGATCTTTGCAACCATTCCCTCAGTGCCGAAAAGCTCCTGATCCACACCGATCTTAACGAGCAGGGGAACGCCGAACCATTCAATACAGCCGGTTGCAAGTCTTGCAACAACGAACATTCCCAGCTCCTTTATTG
Organism: Acutalibacteraceae bacterium; assembly: GCA_036310785.1. Classification (GTDB taxonomy): domain Bacteria; phylum Bacillota; class Clostridia; order Oscillospirales; family Acutalibacteraceae; genus CAG-488. The sequence continues at coordinate 8,860 of JAXJRE010000190.1, read as the reverse complement.
CAACGCTCGGCTTCCAGCTCTTGCTGTCGAAAACCCAGAGCTTGTTCGTGATGAAAGCGAACAGCACGGCGGCAATCCATGAAAGCACGTTTGCAACGGAAATTCTCACGTCGGAGTTTGAGATACCGCCGAGAATTTTGATAAAGAGGGCGTAGCTTGCCCATGAAACCACCGTTGTCAGCACGCCGAAAACAAGGTACATAAATACCTCACGGTTGAGAAATTTGCGGCAAATGTCGACTATTTTTTCATTCTTAATATGCTTTGCGATAAAGTTGTTTATGCTGTCAAAAAGCTTATCCATATTATCACACCTTAATTTCAACGTTCATTCCAAGAAGGTCGCTGTATTTTTCGGTTATCGGCTTGATGTAGTTTTCAACAAATTCTTCCGTCTGCTGAGGTGCTCTGCCGACATAGAGCTCAGGCTTCATGATCGCCTTGAGCTGATCGAGCGTTACGCCGAAAGCGGGATCGTTTGCGATTCTTTCAAGCAGATCGTTTTCGCCGCCGTCCTGCTTGACGATCTTGCCTGCGTCCATTGAGTGAACACGGATTCTCTCGTGAAGCTCCTGACGGTCGCCGCCTCGCTTAACTGCCTCCATCATAATGTTTTCCGTTGCCATAAACGGAAGCTCCGCCATAAGATGCTTTTCAATCATCTTGGGATAAACGACCATACCGTCCGCAACATTGATATAAAGCTCAAGAATAGCGTCGGTTGCAAGGAAGGCTTCCGCAACACTTATTCTCTTGTTTGCCGAATCGTCGAGAGTTCTCTCAAACCACTGGGTAGCCGCCGTGATAGTCGGGTTCATAACGTCCGCCATAACGTAACGGGCAAGCGAGGAAATTCTCTCGCTTCTCATCGGATTGCGCTTGTATGCCATTGCCGACGAGCCGATCTGATTTTTCTCAAACGGTTCTTCAACCTCCTTGAGGTGCTGAAGAAGGCGGAGATCATTGGTAAACTTTGCGGCTGACTGAGCGATGCCCGAAAGTACGAAAAGCACCTGAGTGTCAACTTTTCTTGAATAAGTTTGTCCCGAAACAGGGTAAAAATCCGTGTAACCCATTTTCTCGGTAATTTTTTTGTCGAGAGCCTTAACCTTGTCGGTGTCGCCCTCAAAAAGATCCATAAAGCTTGCCTGTGTGCCCGTTGTACCCTTTGAGCCGAGGAGCTTCATCTGAGAAATCTGAAATTCAAGCTGTTCAAAATCGAGCAGAAGCTCATTGAGCCAGAGCGAAGCTCTCTTTCCGAGAGTTGTCGGCTGAGCAGGCTGAAAATGAGTAAAGCCGAGGCAGGGCAGATCCTTGTATTCGAGAGCAAACTTTGAAAGCTTGTCCATGAGATTGACGAGCTTTTTACGGATAAGCTTCAGAGCTTCGGTCATAGTAATAATATCGGTGTTGTCGCCGACATAGCAGGAGGTTGCTCCGAGGTGGATAATTCCCTTTGCTTTGGGGCACTGAACGCCGTAAGCGTAAACGTGGGACATAACGTCGTGACGGACGAGCTTCTCCCTCTCTGCCGCAACCTCGTAGTTGATATCATCGGCATGAGCCTTCAATTCGTCAATCTGTTCCTGAGTGATGTTGAGTCCAAGCTCCATTTCGCTCTCGGCGAGGGCGATCCAAAGTCTGCGCCATGTCTTGAACTTGAAATCGGGTGAAAAGAGATACTGCATCTCTTTGCTTGCGTAACGTGAATTGAGCGGTGTTTCATAGGTGTTTTTCATAATCAAAATCCTCTGTTTTAAAGTATAGAATGATTATAATACCTTTAGGGCAAAGTGTCAAGCGGAGCAAAATACTCTTGACATAACTTGCCGAATGGGACTATAATATGCGAAAGGAAGTGTTGCTATGTCTGAAAGAAGTGAAAAGGCGGTTGAGCTTTTCAAAAGCGGCTATAACTGCTCTCAGGCTGTTTTTGCGGCTTATGCCGATCTGTTCGGCTTTGACACGGAAACGGCATTGAAGGTTTCGGCAGGTCTCGGAGGAGGAGTAGGCCGTTCGAGAGAGGTCTGCGGAACTGTTACTGCGGCGGCTATGCTTATCGGTATGAAGTACGGAGCGACCGACGGCGATGATTCAGAGGGCAAAAAGCTCTGCTATTACAAGGTTCAGGAATATATCGCCGAGTTCAAAAAGGTAAATCCGTCAATAGTCTGCCGTGAGCTTCTGGGACTTTCAAAGGGAGAAAATTCCCACCCGAAGCCTGACGAAAGAAACGATCAGTATTATAAAAAACGCCCCTGCGTTCAGCTCGTTGAGGACAGCGCATTGGCTTTGGAAAAGATTTTATTTTAGGAGATGTTTTAAATGGGATGCAGCGGAGATTGTTCAAGCTGTTCTTCAAGCTGTGAAAAAAAGGATCTGCACGTTCCGTGCAATGAGTACAGCAAGGTTAAAAAGGTTATAGGAGTTGTCAGCGGAAAGGGCGGCGTAGGAAAGTCGCTTGTAACCTCAATGCTGACTACGGCGATGCAGGTCAAGGGAAATGCCTGCGGAATACTGGACGCAGACGTAACAGGTCCGTCAATTCCCAAGGCTTTCGGTCTCAAAGGTCCTGCGATGCAGAACGAAATGGGACTTCTGCCTGCCGAGACAAAGACGGGTATTAAGGTTATGTCAATCAACCTCCTGCTTGAGAAGGAGGATCAGCCTGTCGTTTGGAGAGGTCCCGTTATTTCGGGAGTTATTCAGCAGTTCTGGAGCGAGGTTTTCTGGGGCGAGGTTGATTATATGTTTGTCGATATGCCTCCCGGAACGGGCGATGTTGCGCTGACTGTTTTCCAGTCGCTTCCCGTTGACGGCATTGTCATCGTCACAACTCCGCAGGATCTTGTAACGATGATCGTAAAGAAAGCGGTCAATATGGCGAATATGATGAATGTTCCGATACTCGGTATCGTTGAGAACATGAGCTATCTTGAGTGTCCCGACTGCGGCAAGAGGATATCCGTTTTCGGAGAGAGCAAGCTTGACGAGGTTGCCAAGGAGCTTGACATTCCCGTGCTTGCGAAGCTTCCGATCAGAAGCGAGATTGCCTCACTTGTCGATAAGGGTGCGGTCGAGCTTGCCGAGATCAAGGAGCTTTACGATGCGGCGGATAAAATTAAGGAAACGCTGAAATAATTATAAATAATCAAGGGTTGTCACATAAAGCATTTGCCGAATGTGACAACCCTGTTTTTTTATGGGAAAAGAGCACAGCCGCTTGCCCTGAACTGTTCGATCTTTTTTTCGAGCAGTTCACGGGAGCAGTTAAATCTTTCTGCAAGGCAGTCGATGCAGAAAAACTCCACAGCACCGCGGTTGATGAGCTTTTTCGTCAGCCCGATGTCGTTGCCGTCAAGCTCTCTGCCGCATTTTTTGCATACGGTCATTTAATATCAACGACCTTCGCACGGTAAACAACGCAGGAGTGAGCCTTGAGTGAGGTTTCAACCGTATCGTTTACCGGACGTCTGATCTCGCCTGTCCATACGTCTTTCATTTCGATCGTTTTACCTGTGTGGAAGCCGAGACCGATCGCATCAAGAGTAAAGCTATCTCTGCGGTCGCTGTCGGTGAAGTTGAAAAATCCGATTGCAATATCGCCGTCCTCAAGATGTCTGACAAGAATAGGAAAATGGTCGGGATAATACTCAAAGAGAGGCTCGTCGCCCTTCCTTTCGGGGTTTTCAATTCGGTTTCCGTTTGCAAAATAAGGCTGTCTGTATGCAGCATCCTGATTTATTCTGATAAGCTCCTCGTTTTTGAGGATAGCCATTGCGTCCTCGTCGGCTTCTCTGAGGTCACAGCCGATAATGAGCGGAGAACCCATCATTGCCCAGAATGCAAAGTGAGTTTTGTATTCCTCGACCGTACAGCCTTTAAATCCGACATTTCCTCGGCCTTTCATACCGACAACGAGCATATCCATATCGTTGAAACAGCCGCAGCCGTTGTATTCGGCAACCTTATACTGGGAGAGCGCAAGCTCCTTTATGGATTCCCATGTGTCGTTTATGTCGCCCGTTGAACGCCATGTGTGAGCGCCCGTTTCCTTGATCCAGGTCTTTGTGTTCTCGCTTCCCCATGAGCAGGCGGCAAAAACGATATCCCTGCCGCAGTTTGCAAGGGCAAGTCCCATTCTCTTGTAGAGGACATGACCGGGAGTTGTGAACGGGTGGAAGCAGAAATCGTATTTGAGGTAGTCAACACCCCAATCGGCGAAGCATTTTGCGTCGATAAATTCGTGGTCAAGGCTTCCGGGATATCCGGCGCAGGTCATTGTTCCGGCGCAGGAATACATACCGAATTTAAGCCCCTTTGAGTGAACGTAGTCGGCAACGTACTTCATACCGTGAGGAAATTTTTCGGGATCGGGTACGATCTCCTCGTTTTCGTTTCTTTCACGAAGGCTCCAGCAGTCGTCAATGATGACATATTCGTAGCCGCAGTCCTTGAGTCCGCTTTCGACAATAAAATCGGCAGTCTCCATAACGACCTTTTCGTTGATGTCCTCGCCGAATGTGTTCCATGAATTCCAGCCCATTGTGGGTTTGTTGATTACCATAATTTTTAAGCTCCTTTATATTTTTTGGGAGGCGGAGTTTGCCTCTCTTGATTTAAAGTATATCAAATAAAAATAAATATGTCAACAAAAAAAGCGGCTCGCAGAAGCGAACCGCTGAAATAGTTTGATTACTTGTTGTTTACAACGATATCCTTAATGAACTGAGGACAGATAAGGTCGATCAGTCTTCCGAGGACTGTTGCGATAACGGGTGAGAAGAGATCCATAATATAATAATTGATCTTGAATGAGGAAACATCGTTGTAGGTTACAAGATGTGTGTCGTAATTCTTAACATCGTTTTCATCGATCTCAAAGATTCTTGCCGAACGCTCGCCGCCGTTACCGTATGTGCTGAAGCCTGTTCCGCCGTTGTAGCCCATCTTGATGCCCTCGTCCGTAACGCCGACAAAGGTGTTGACGTGGTCGTGAGCGAAGAATGCGCCGATGATCTCGCCGTGCTCAAGCCATGCCTCATATTCGCCTGTATTGCCGTTTACGGATTCGGAGCAGGGAACCTCGCCGAGAACGCCGCTTATAGCCTTGTCGTTGAGCTTGTACCACTGACCGTCGTCAAGACCGAAGATGCAGTCCGTATGATCCGCATTGAACGGAACCTTGTCAACAAACTGATAGATCTCCTTAACGGGAACATGCTGGAAAACAAGTGACGGAACATAGTCGCCCGTTGCAACCTTGAGAGCGTCACGGGTGTCCTTGTACCACTGTACCTGCTCGGGCTTGAGTCCCTCATAGCCTGTGAGAAGTCCTTCGCCGGAGGCCTTGTTGTTGGAGTCCATAACATAGATGTTGAGGGGAACGCTTCTTCCGTCGGAAGATCTGACGGGCAGATAATATGTACCTACATCACAGCCGTTGTTGACAATAGCGCAGTTTTCGTATGACTTGTAGACAGCCATCTGCTCCTCAAGCGGGAAGATATCCTCCCAGTCGTGGTCGTGGTTGCCGAAAGTCGCAACGAACGGAACACCGAAAGAGTTGATAACATCGAGAGACTGTCTGAGACACTTCTCAAGCTGAGCCTTTGTTGCACCGGGGAAGAAGTCGGTCAGCAGGTCGCCTGCCATAACGATGAGGTCGGGCTTCTCCTGCTCGGCAATCTTCTTGAGGTAGCTTGCCTGAAGAACGTCCTTGAGAATGACGTCCTGAGTGTCGTTGATCATCATGATCTTGAATTTTCCGTCGGAGTTAAATTTTACAGCCGAGCTTGTGTCAACCGCAAAGGTCGGAACAACAAGAAGGGCGATCATAACAACCGAAAGAAGTATGCTTATTACCTTTTTCATTGAATATACCTCCATTGTATTTGTGGATTGATTATACACCAAGTGAAAAGCAAAGTCAACAGAAAGGTGGTTATATAAAGCGATTATTTTGTTTAATTAACAAATAAATCTGCATTGATATACAAAATTTTGGGAATAATATGTAATAATTTAATGCAAACTCAGACAAAAAACTAAGTTTGTTAAAAAATAGACAATGTATATTTATTGTCTTTTAATTTGATTTTATTTGTTGACTTTATGTCGAAAATATGAGAAAATATAAACCAGTTTAGGTTATGAGGTAAAACGTATTATGATAAAAGAAAATCTTCAGCGTGCCGGAGTGGGCTTCCTCTTAGACAGGCTTCTTAGGTATGTTGACAAAAACCCGAGAAAGAATATCCTCAAGCTGATTGATCTTGCAGAGAAGTATGCAGGAAACACTTTCCCGAAAAAGACATTTGTAAATTTCCGCAAGGCGATCAATGACGATGACAACGTGTGGTTTACCTATGCGATGAATTTGCTCAACGATGTTGACAGGGATTATCTCAAGAAGATGTTTCTTTCCTTTGTCCTCGGCGCAGGTCTTTACGGAACAAAGGCGGTCAGGGCAAACCGCGAAAAGTACAAGTGCAATATCCCGTGGCTTATGCTCATTGACCCGACGAGTGCCTGCAATATGAACTGCAAGGGCTGTTGGGCGGCGGAGTACGGTCACAAGCTCAATCTGACCTATGACGAGCTTGACAGCGTTGTCAATCAGGGCGTTGAGCTGGGAACACATCTTTATATGTTTACGGGCGGCGAGCCGCTCATCCGCAAGGACGACATTCTCCGTCTTTGCCGTGAGCATAAGAACTGCACCTTCCTTGCATACACCAACGCGACTCTTGTGGATCAGAAATTCTGCGAGGATATGAAAGAGGTCGGAAACCTCACCCTTGCCATCAGCATTGAGGGCTCGGAGGAGACTAACGACTCACGCAGGGGAGAGGGCGCATATCAAAGAACGATGAAAGCCCTTGACCTGCTCAAAAAGAACAAATGCATTTACGGCCTTTCGATCTGCTACACATCGCAGAATGTTGAAAAGGTTACGAGCGACGAATTTATTGACCTTATGGTCGAAAAGGGTGCGAAGTTTGCACTTTATTTCAACTATATGCCTGTCGGCACGGGCGCTGTTGAGGAGCTTATTCCCACTCCGGAGCAGAGAACTCATATGTACTACTGGCTCAAAAAGATGAGAAACGGTAAGACCGGCAAGCCGCTGTTTGTTATGGACTTCCAGGACGACGGCGAATATGTCGGCGGCTGTATCGCAGGCGGAAGGAACTATTTCCACATAAACTCGGCAGGCGATATCGAGCCTTGCGTTTTCATTCATTTTTCGGATTCCAATATCAGGACGCATACCATTCTTGAGGCGTTGAGAAATCCGCTGTTTATGAGCTATTATCACAATCAGCCTTTCAATGACAACCACCTGCGTCCGTGTCCGATGCTTGAAAATCCCGACTATCTTAGAAAGATGATTAAGCAGACGGGAGCAAAGTCCACCGACCTTGAAAATCAGGAGGGCGTTGAGCATCTCTGTGCCAAGTGCGACAAGTTCGCCGCCGCATGGAAAGAGCAGGCGGACAAGCTCTGGGCGGAGAACAACCACCCGAATCCTAAAACTCAGTATTACCGTGACACCGAGCAGGCTATGAAAGAAAAGCTTGACGATCTTGTCAGATGAATATAAAAAATCGTCCATAGAAAAGTGGACGATTTTTTTATAATATTCGGTTTATCTGATCTGCCAGAAACCGACCTTTTTCATAACCTTTGACAAGGTCTTGTTGGCTAAATAGGAGGCTTTCTCTGCGCCCTCTTTGGCGCACTTTTCGATGAAAGCTTTGTCCTTCATTATCTCGTTGAATTTATCCTGAACAGGCTTCACGTCGGCAATAACACTTTCGGCAACAGCCATTTTGAAATCGCCGTAGCCCTTGCCGTCAAACTCAGCTTCGATCTCATCAAAGCTCTTGCCCGTACAGCAGGAATAGATACCCATGAGATTGTTTATTCCGTCCTTGCCGTCCGCATAGCGTACCTTTGCCTCGGAGTCCGTGACAGCCGACTTGAACTTACGCATAATATCGTCGGGAGTGTCGAGGACGAAAACAGAAGCCTTGGGGTTTGCGTCCGACTTTGACATCTTCTTTGTCGGATCCTGGAGCGACATTACCTTAGCTCCCGTCTTGCCGATATACGGCTTCGGCACGGTAAAGGTTGGAGAATAGATTCCGTTGAAACGCTCGGCAATATCACGGGCGATCTCAAGGTGCTGTTTCTGATCCGCGCCAACGGGAACATAGTCCGCCTGATACAGAAGAATATCTGCCGCCATAAGCGTGGGGTAGGCGAAAAGTCCGACGTTTACATTGTCGGCATGCTTTGCGGATTTATCCTTGAACTGAGTCATTCTCGCCGCCTCGCCGAACTGCGTGTAGCAGTTGAGGATCCAGCCGAGCTGGCTGTGCTGCGGAACGTGCGACTGAACAAAGATTATATTCTTTTCGGGATCAAGTCCGAGAGCGATCATCAAAGCGTACATCTCAAGCGACTGCTTTCTGAGCTTTGCAGGCTCCTGACGGACAGTAATTGCGTGAAGATCGGCAACGGCAAAGATACAGTCGTTGTCTGCGCTCATCTGCGCCCAGTTTTTAAGTGCGCCGAGGTAATTTCCGAGGGTCGGAACGGAGGTCGGCTGAATCATACTCAGCACACGGTCTTTTTTCTCTGTATTTTCCATTATTATCACTCCAAAATCAAGCTGTTTTATATTGTATCATAAAAATCCCGTATTGTAAATCATTATTATTTGTGTTACAATAATCGGGTATGAACGGAGGCGTAAGTTTGAAACATTGTAATTTGAGTACCATCCCAAAAAGGGCGTACGAAAACAGACCACCTTGCGGTAGCCGAAAAAATATAGCAACACAGCCTATCT
>JAXJRE010000189.1:0-3917 GCA_036310785.1 Acutalibacteraceae bacterium | reverse complement strand
GTACTGCGTTTTGCCGTTTGCAGCGACGTTCACCTTGACGGCACAAACGACAAAAACAGAGCAACAAAATTTGCAGCTCTGTTCAGGGACACATATAGCTATGCCGAGGGCTGTGACTACAACAGGCTCGACGCAGTTCTCGTTGCAGGCGACTTTGCCAACAGAGGACTTCCCGAGGAATACAGTCAGTTTAACGAAATCGTCAACGCAAATATCAAGGACGAAACTCAGCTTCTGACCGTTATGGGCAACCACGAGTTTATAGCCTACCGTGACTACGACGCTACGGTCGGCTATGAAAAATACAAGGAGTTCATCAACGAAAACGTTGACACCCACGTTGTCATTAACGGCTATCATTTTATCGGCGTTTCCTATGACGACAACGGCAAGACCTTCACAGGTAAAACCGAGTGGCTTGATGCTCAGCTTCGTGAGGCAACCAAGGACGATCCGAGCAAACCCGTCTTCGTCTTTCAGCATCCTCACCCGTTTGCAACGGTGTTCGGCAGTATCAACTGGGGCGACCCTTCCGTCATGGCAGTCCTTGAAAAATATCCCCAGGTGATCGACTTCTCAGGTCACTCTCATTATGCCGCAAACGATCCTCGCAGTATCAGGCAGGGAAGGTTTACTACGGTCAACACAGGCTCAACCTGCGCTCAGATGAGCAATCTGAACTATCTGGGTACCGAGGACGCCCCCGGCGATACCGGAGTGTGCTGGATCGTTGAGGTTGACGCAGACGGCAACACAAGGCTTCAGCTCCTTGATCTTGCCAATCACCGTTTCTTTGAGAAGAACGAATACTACCTCACCGATATCACCAATCCGACCGCCCACAGATACACATGGGGCAACCTGAAATCGCTCGACACAGCTCCCGAATTTGGCGAAGAAACAGAAATTACGGCGAGCCGAAGCTCTGAGGGCGAGGTAGTTCTCAGCTTCCCCGATGCAGACTGCTTCTGGGGAGCGGAAAATTACAGAATTTCCGTTACAAACGAAAAGGGCAAAGACGTTTGGTCCGATACGGTTGTTTCCAACTATGTCAGAGCCGTCTCCGACGGAATGAACGTCAATATCGGAACGCTTGAAAGCGGAACATACACCGTCCGCATCAAGCCGTTCAGCCCATATGCCAAGGGCGGCGAAACGCTCAAGGCAACAATAACCGTTGAATAAAGGATGGTAAAAAATGAAAAAGATTTTTTTCGTTGTTATCTCAATCATAATTCTTTCCGTTTCTTTTCTTCCTTGCTATGCGGCAAGCGAAAAGTGTAACTGCGGCGAAGCTCCGATAGTCTATGTTGCGGCTCTCGGAAGCGCACAGATCGTCCGTGACAAGGGAACAGAAAATGAACGTGTGCTTTTCCGTCCCGACACGGGCGAGGTTCTCAAATCCTTTGCACCGATCATTCCTGCCGCCGCAAAGCTCATTGCAAACAAGGACTATGACGCTTTCGGCGATGTGCTTATAAGCTGTGTCAACGAGGTCTTCGGCGACCTTGCCCTCGACAACAGCGGCAAATCAAAGCCGAATGTTACAACTGCACAGCCGCACCCCGACTCCGCAGAGCACGGACTTGACAAGAGCTATTATTTCGGCTACGATTTCAGACTTGATCCGATTGAGAACGCTCAGAGGCTTCATACATACATAGAGGAGGTCAAGGAGCTTACCGGTCACGACAGTGTTCGCTTCCGTGCTTCAAGCATGGGCGGAGTTATCACCGCCGCATACATTCGTCTTTACGGTACGGCGGATATCGAAACGATAATTTTCCAATGCTGTCCGCTTCAGGGTACGGCGGTTGCAGGCGAGCTTTTCAACGGCAAGGTTGAAATAAACAAAAACGCTCTGCTTCGCTACGGCAAACAGGCTTTGCCCGCTCTTGACAGCGATTTCCTCGGCGGACTTCTCTATTTGCTGATTGATTCGCTTGAGCTTGCAGGCTTGTGGGACGGACTTCTCGGCATAGCCGATGAGCTTGTCGTAAATCTCAAGGACAGGGTGTTTGACGAATGTCTGATCCCGATTTTCGGCACTCTGCCGGGCATATGGAGCTTCGTCCCCGACGAGTACTACGAGAGCGCAAAGCAGTTTATGCGCCTTGACGAAAGCACGCAGTCCGTGCTTATAGAAAAGCTCGACTTCTACCACTATGAGGTGCAGTCGAAGCTTGAAACTCTCCTGCGCTCATCTCAGGCAAGCGGCACGAATATTTATATCCTTGCCGGCTACAATATGCAGAGGACGCCCCTCGTCACGGCCTACAAGGCGACCTCGGACGGCACGGTTGACACCTGCTATGCTTCGTGCGGCGCGACCTGCTCACCGCTTGATGAAAAACTGCCTGACGGCTATACTCAGGCGAGATTTACGGACAAGAACTTCCTTTCGCCCGACGGCAGGATCGACGCTTCGACCTGTATTCTGCCTGAAAGCACATGGTTTGTAAAGGATATGCTTCATTGTAAGACGCATGACGGACACCGTAATTTTTACAACACTCTTTTTGAGAGCGAAACTCAGCTTACGGTTTTCGATATGGAGGAATATCCGCAGTTTATGCAGAACGATACGGTCAATCAGACCTTCCATGCGGTCACTCCCGAAAAGGGCGAGCCTGCCGACAGCCTGGACGCACTTATCCGCTCAACAAGCTTCTATAACTTTGTTAAACTGGTTATGACTGTTGTAATGAGATTGGTTCGGATATAAATTAAATAATAAAAAACACGGCGGGGAACGGTTAAGTTCCTCGCCGTAATATTATGCTGATTTATGCCATTGCACCTGTTGCGTTTGCAAGGGTTGCATATGCCGCCGAAACCTCGCCTGCGGTTGCTGTCGGATCGCCGAGCACCGTACCGGCGTTCATAAGAGCCGTTGAATATGTGCCGTAAACCGATGCGCTGTAATCTGTCGGATCGTATGCCGAACGGATAGCCGCATTGTAAGCTGTTCTGAGCGTTTCCTTGTTGACATAGTTTGCGTTGATCGAAATGTTGTAGTAGTTGTTGTTCTTTCTGTTACCTCTGAGGTTGAGGGAGTAAGCGGAAACCGTAATGCTCTTTGTGCCCTCGGCACCGAGCTTGTTGGAGTAATTGATGCCGTTGCTGTAAACCGAGCCGACACCTGTTGTGAAAGATTTTACGGTGGTGGTTGCTCCGTCGATCGTCTGCTTGATATATCCGTCAACCGTGGTGTCACCCTCAGCGTCGCACTGCCAGTAACCTATCTTGAGGTTAGGAATCTGATTGAGGTTGGTGACACGGCTTGAGTCAACATAAACCGTACCTGTTCCGCCTGTTACTGTGTGGGAATCGCCTGCGTTGGACTTGTGGCTGTGATTGCTGTAAGCAACGCCGCCGTTTGCCGCCGATGTGAACCAGCCGCCGATACCCGTGTTAGAGGTCGGAGCGGAATCCGTGAAGAAGTTCTTTGTGCAGGTGTATGAACCGCCCGTTACGCTGTCAAAACCGATCGCATAAAGAATACCCTGATTGTAAACGTCCGTGCTGTATGTGTGAACCTGTCTCATCGCCGCACCGATCTCGTTTGTGTTCGGCGCATAGACGTAAGAGTATGCCTTAGCCGTTCTTGCTTCGCCGTTTTCAAGGGTATATGAAGCTGTCCATTCAATCGTCGTTCCTGTGCCTGAAGCAAGAGCCGTATTGAGCTTTCCTGACGAAACAGCCGTGGGAAGTGTTCCGCCCGTTGCGCTGCTGCCGTTGGTATAGCTTACGGTTGCACCGCTGACCGTGACGCTGACAGCCGTTGCTTTGTCACAGTTGAAATAAACGTTGCCCGTTGCCTTGGAAGCGTTGCTGTTGAGTGCGCCGTCAACAGCATTCTCTCTGTCGAGATAATATTGGAACGTGCTGTTTGACGGATTGAGATAAATCGTTTC
>JAXJRE010000188.1:0-18481 GCA_036310785.1 Acutalibacteraceae bacterium | reverse complement strand
TTTTTACAGTAGATATGTTTCAATATAAGAAATACGGACTTTCATGAGCTATTGCCTAATCTCAAAAAAGCCCGTAAATACGCTACTTTTCGCTATTTATTTCTCTTTCCTAGACATCAAGCAGACCGTCTCATCTGTGTTTTCATTGGTCAGGTAAACATCGGTCAATTCATTCTCCTTAATATTTATCGGGAACTTGAATTTTATTGAGGTGATTACCTTGCTGTAATCTATTCTTCCTTGCTTTCCTGCGCCGAGGTCTTTACGAATTTCGATGCTTTCAATCATATCATGCAGGCATTTCTTTTTTTCATCAACATTGAACTTATTAAACAAATAATCAAAATTAAGCAGTATAGTGTATATTGCGTCCTGCGTTAACTGATTCTCTTTGATTGTTGAGATTTGTTGCTCAACATTTTCGATATCCCTTTGAAGCTCAACAAGGCGTTTCATTGCATTGAGCCTTCTGTTGTTCAAGTCCTCAAACTGAACAAAGTACAATTCATCATCAAAGTCAAGAGCGTCTAATTGATTGCCTAAGCTTTCAATGGTTCTGTTTGCCGAGCGAATGTTTTTCTCATAATTTTGTTTTTGCTTCTCAAGCTCAGAAACATCAACACTTGCACCGATTTTTTCTGATATTAAAACTTTAAACTTATCGTTTGTAGAAATTCTGTGAATTATTTCAAGCACTGCATTACACATTGCCTCTTCGTTTAACTGACGATTAAAGTTGCAGATGTAACCGCGCTGACTTTTGTTGTTACGGCATTTATAGGCAAAGGTGGTTTTATACATACCGCCTTTGTTTGGATTCTTTTTGGAACTGCTGTATCCGTTCATTTTACACCCGCAATCAGGGCACACAATCAATCCTGTCAAAGGATATGTGTGGTCTGTATAGCGGGTTTTATTTTTTCTGTGATGTTCTTTGGATTTCTGACGCATTTTATACGCAATATCCCAAATTTCAGTAGTAATAATCGGAGTGTGCGTTCCAAGGACTTTTATATATTCATCATTTTTTATTCTGTGAACCTTTGACCTGTCTTTTTTATCTTGAACAGAGCGTGTCTTTCCATAGACAATATAACCGCTGTATGTTTCATTGTCAAGGATTTTGCGTACGAAATTTGCTGTAAACAAACTCTTGTCGTTCTTTTGGACAGGTATCCTCTTGTAATGGTCATTTAAGAATTTAGATATCTTGTCGGGAGTGAGGTTTTCATTCACGAATTTATCAAAGATTACTTTGACAATTTTGGCTTCGCTTTCGTTTATTTCAAGCTTACCGCTGCCCTTAATAAGATTGTAGCCATAAGGTGCTTTGCCACCGTTCCACAACCCTTTTGCAGCCTTTTCCTGACGACCTGCGAATGTCTGGGCGGCAATGTTTTCCCGTTCTATTTCAGCTACTGATGCAAGAACAGAAATAATCAGTTTACCGGCATCCTTAGAGCTGTCAATGCCGTCCTCAACGCAGATAAGATTTACATCATTTGACTGCATTGTTTCAAGATTAACTAAAACATCTTTTGCGTTTCTGCCGAATCTTGAAAGCTTAAAAACCAAGACATAAGAAACATCATCCTTGTGCGCTTCAATATCATCCATCATTCTTAAAAACTCAGGTCTTCCTTCAACGCTTTTACCGCTTCTGCCCTCGTCCGAATATTTGCCGACAATTTTCAAGTTGTTGTATTCGGCGTAATCATGAAGTTTGCGTTCCTGAGCATCAAGGCTATATCCGTCGGTTTGCATAGCAGTAGAAACACGGGTGTTAAACGCAGTAATTCATTTGGACGAGACGACACCGCATATGCAGGTTGCGTCAATTCCTGTTTATACTTCTGAATCCGGGAACAGATTAAATGCAAAAATCATCATGGGAAACAAAACCGATTACAGAAAAAGGCAGGACAGATTTTTTGATGCAGTATCATGTAAATACGGACTTGAAAGAGGCGAACCGGCATCTGCCGTCAATGATAAGGTTCACACCACAAAAAGAGAATGGCAAGCCGCAACACAGGAAGAAACGATAGAAAAGAACAATAAGGTATTAGCTGAACAAAAGAAAGAATATATTGACACTCAAAAGAAATTGCAGGACACGGCAGATAAAATCGATTTACTTACAACGGAAGTGGTTGACAATCTCAAGGTGAACAAGGTATCTGATATCTTGAATCGTGACACCGTAACTGTTGACAGAAAGAGCTATGAGAGCATAAAAGCCGTTAATGAAAACTTAACTCAAAAAGTCAAGACTATCGCAGAAGCGGAAAACATTGAGGAGAAAGAAGCGGAATTACAGCAAATTAAATATGAGATTAGACAAGCGACTGCCAGCCGCGACGAGATTGAAAGTGATTACATAAAAATGAAAAACTTTATCACGGAAAACGAAAGCAATTTAGACCTGACCATAAAAAATGCACACTTAGAAATGGAGAATAATTCACTCAGAGAAGAGAACAAGCTCCTTAAAAATGTGATTAAACAGGTGTCTGATTTCATAGAACAGCACAATCTGCCGGAACCGATTAAAAGAGGAGTTAAAGAAATAATAGACACATTGCAATCAAAGCGAACGAGCCGAGGCATACATAGGTAACAATAATCCAAAACGCCGACCGTCGGAGTTATCCGATGGTCGGTGGTTTTATGTAATCAGACTATGATTGGAATAGCAATTGTTAAGTGAAGTTAATTGACATTATGCAAATTTGAGGATATAATATTTTTGCATTTTATGGTAAGGAGAATGAAAATGAGCAACAAGAATTATAATGATACTTTTGAAAGAGATTCAAAAGTGAACATTGTTAAGGAAATTGCCGAAAGAGACGCAATAATACAGCAATATAAATTAACTAAATTTCTTGATAGAGAAAAAGTTATAAATATGATTACAGAATTGCGTATGAAAGATGCAACCATTGCCGGTTTTTATTGTTTAGACATTTCAAAATCAAATAATATACAGTCGCTTTATGTTGCGACAGATGAACAACTTGCTATGGAATTGGTTAAACAAAATCAAGAGCTCGAACTTAAAATGTTTGGAGAATGACGATAAGGTCACTGTTTCAGTAATGAAGTAACAAATACAAATTTTACTAAAGGAACGTGAAAAGTATGGCCGACATTGATATAAAATATGAATCTTGGATGAATAATCTCCTTGATTTAGGAAAGCGCAACAGACTGTTGAACTATAAAGACACAGTTCGTTCAACAGTTAAACTTACCTACCCTGATTGTGGTTCTCTTTATGAATCTTTCGTTCATAAAGAAACGTCATTGATTTTTCCTTGCGAAAATTTGGAAGAAGAGAATACTTCAAACACATATATGCCAAATGTCGAAACAAATAAAAATCCATCTGAGCTAAAAAAGGCACTTAAATATCTTAGAAGTAAAGCAAAGACATCAATAGAAGAACAGGGCATTAATGTTTTATATCTTTCGTTTGGATTCTTAAATTGGACGGAGCCTGAAAACTCTAACAATGTTTTTGCCGCGCCTCTCATTTTAGTTCCTGCAACATTAACAGTTAAATCAATTACGTCCCCCTATTTTTTGAATCTTCATGAGGATGAAATTGTATTAAATCCGACACTTGTATATAAACTCGAAAATGATTATGGTATTACATTACCCCGTTTTGATGAAAATGAGGATGTAATCAATTACTTTAATAGAATTAGAAAAGATATTCTTCTCAATAACTGGTCTATTTCGGAAGAAGTAAGTTTAGGATTGCTCTCTTTCTTAAAAATCAATATGTACACGGATTTAAAGAGTCATAAGTCAGCTATCATTTCAAATCCGATTGTTAGAGCAATTAGCGGAGATACTACGGCAATCAGCCAAATTCCGAGCGAATTGGTTGATTATGACTTTGATAAAATGGAAAGCCCTAATTCCGTTTTTCAAATTGTTGATGCGGATGCAAGTCAGCAAGAAGCCATTCTTTTGGCTAAGAAAGGAATAAGCTTTGTTCTTCAAGGACCACCGGGTACCGGTAAAAGTCAAACTATTACAAATATTATCGCTGAGAGCCTTGCAGATGGCAAGAAAGTGTTGTTTGTGTCGGAGAAGATGGCGGCCTTAGATGTTGTTCATCGCAGGCTTTCAAGCGCAGGGTTAGATGATTTTTGTCTTGTTTTACACAGTTATAAGGCCAATAAAAAAGGCGTTCTAAATCAGCTTGGCAAGGTACTTGAACTTAGCCGGGTCAGAGCTTCTTTGCCTAATGATGAAGTGTTCCAAAAATTTAATAATTTACAATACAGTAGAAAACTTTTAAATGATTACGCCGAACAAGTCTATACAAAAGTTGAGCCACTCGGAAAGACAATTTATGAAGTGAACGGAATCATTGCAAATTTGGAAAGCTACGATGAATATATTTTTTCGCTTGATAATGTTCGGAATATTTCGAAAAATCAGTATAATGAGTTTATCCATTTAATCAATCAGTTTATATCAACAATAGGAAAAATGACTGATGATTTCAAAAACAATCCATGGCGAAACTGCAAATTAACATATGTATCCAATGAATTCAGACACGATATCACTGCACATATACATAATATTTTGCCGCAAATCAAGTCATTAGACACAGAAGTATCAGATATATTCAAACAGCTTTATCTTGATTTGCCCCATACATTTTCAGGTATCAAATCTTTAATTAATATACTTGAATGCATTGAGTTAGCATTTATAATTCCGTATGAGTGGATAGAAGAAACAAATATAAACAATTTGTTTGAAGATATAAAGGAACTTAAGAGAAAGAAAACTCAAATATCTAAGCTGATTGATAATCTCAAGCCCGAGTTTAGCAAAATAAATATATCTGAGTTGTTAACGGATGCATCTGATTTATCAGAGTGCTCTAAAACTTTAAAAGATATAGAAATCATAAACGATTATATTTCTTCAACTAAGCCATATAGATTGTGGACAGAAAGGACCATAGAAGAAATTGAAAATACTTTATTACAGGCAATTAAAGTGAGTAATAAAGTTTGGTCTTTAAAGGCAGCGCTTTTAGAAACATATGAACAAAGCGTTTTTGATTTAGACTATGAATCTATACTCGGAAGATTTAAAACAGAGTACACATCTTTTACAAAGGTTTTTAAAAAAGAATACAAACAGGATAAAAAGTCTATACAGCTCTGCCATAAAGATATCGTCAAAAAAATTAGTGATGAAGAAATGCTTTCTCTTGTTGAAAAACTAAGAGAAATTGACAATGTTAAAAGATGGTTTGTCGACAACGCTTCGTTCCTTATTGAACTTTTTGGTGAAGAATTATCCGAAAATTCAGATTTTACTGCTTTAAAAAACAGCGTTGAACAATATAAAACAATTAGAAATATGCTTTCTATTCTAAATGAATTAACAGATGCTCTTAAAGATGTTGAAGATAGCGGCGATACATATAATAAAAAATTTAAATTCCTTTATAATGGAATTATGACGGATTGGGATAATGTCGAGTATTCTTTGAAATGGGCCTTGATTTTTAAGGACAGGATTTCCAATATACCCGTTTCAACCGAGTTCATAAAAGCAGTTTGTGCCGGAGGAGAGTTTAAAAAGAAGTGCATTGTTCTGAATTCTCAATTAAAAAGCATGATTTCCGATATTTCTCCAGATTATAATTGGATTGTTTCTAATTTTAATAATAATGAGGAATTCTCTAAACGTGATTTTAAACTGTTATATGATAGATTTGATGATTGCGTAAACAACTTGTTTATGCTTGAGGAGTGGATTGATTTTAGAAATGCAAGGGAAAAATGCATTAACATCGGGTTAAAAGAATTTATTGATATAATTGAAACAAATACTATTCCTGTAAACAATATACTACCTATTTTCAAAAAAAGGTTTTTCAGACTTTGGCTGGATGCTGTTCTTCCTGAGTTTCCTGCCATATTAAATTTCAGAGAAAAAAATCAAGAAACAGCAATTCGAGATTTTTCGTCACTTGATATAGAACAGTTTTCAATAGCAAGGGCAAGAATAAGGGGCAAGTTAATCAACGATTTACCATCACTTGAGCATTTTACAAGTGGTGTCGATGAGATTAGCATATTAAAGCGAGAGCTTAATAAGCAAAGGCGCATTATGCCTATTCGACGTTTATTTAAGCAAATTCCAAATTTGTTGCTCACACTAAAGCCGTGTTTAATGATGTCTCCGCTATCCGTTAGTCTGTTTTTGGAAGCTGAAACCTATAAGTTTGATATGGTTATTTTTGATGAAGCTTCACAAGTGTGTACGGAAAATGCAATTGGCGCTATTTCGAGAGCTAAACAAGTTATTATTGCCGGTGATAGCAGACAGTTGCCCCCGACAAATTTCTTTAAAGCGACAAACTCCGAAAATGACTATGATGCTTCTGAGGATGAGTACGAAGATACTAATGCCTACGAGTCTGTTCTTGATGAGGCCATATTGCTTCCAGAAAAAACATTAAGGTGGCACTACAGAAGTAAACACGAAAGCCTTATCGCTTTTTCAAATGCCAATATATATAATAATGCAATGATTACTTTCCCTTCAAATATAGACAAAATGAAAGATAATGGCGTTGAATATATATATGTTGAAAATGGTTTCTATGATAGAGGAGGAAAGAAGGGCAATGTTAACGAGGCAAAGGAAGTAGCCGAGCTTGTATTTAAACATATTAAGGAACAACCGCAACGTTCTTTGGGTGTTATTGCTTTTGGTGAAGTACAGCAGTTGGCGATTGAATCCGCAGTTCAGGAATTTAGGTTGCAAAATCAGCAATATGAGGATTTCTTCGCAGAAGATAAAGAAAATGCATTCTTTATTAAAAATCTTGAGAATGTTCAGGGCGATGAACGAGATACAATTATACTAAGCATAGGTTATGCAAAAGATGCTTCCGGTAATTTCAAAATGTTTTTTGGCCCACTCAGCAAATCCGGAGGAGAAAGACGATTAAATGTTGCAATAACCCGAGCAAAGTATAATCTTAAACTTGTCGGCTCAATATTGCCGACAGATATTGATGATAGTAAAATAAATGCCGACGGTCCAAAACTTCTGAGAAAATACATTTATTTTGCTATGAACGGAGGCACATATACAATCAAAAGTTTAAATGACAACTTAATGACTGATGAGGGCAATTCATTTGAAGATGCTGTTTGCCGTTTACTTGAAAAAAACGGTTATGAATTTGAAAGACACTTAGGATGTTCGGGATATAAGATAGATATCGCCGTAAAACATCCAACAATTAAAGATGTTTATGTCCTCGGAATAGAATGTGATGGCTTTGCATATCATACTGCGAGAACAGCCCGAGAACGAGACCGTTTGCGTAGAAGTGTTCTGAAAAATATGGGCTGGAAAATTTACCATATTTGGTCAGCCGAGTGGACTAAGGATTGCAAAACAGAGGAAAGTAATCTCCTTGAAGCCATTGATACGGCAATTTGTACTTTCAACCCAGAAGAAACTGTGATTGAAAAAACAGGGACGTTGGATTCTAACGTTGCCGGTTTTCTAAATATCGAAGAAAAGAAAACCGTTATTGATGAAAAAAATCCATATGGTTTTAAACCGGCTTCGGAAACAGATTTTTCAACATTACCCAAAAATAGTAATGGGTTTTTAAATTTAACGGATTGTATTAAGGCTGTTGTTAATACAGAGTTTCCCGTACATTATGATGTTCTTTGCCAGAGACTTACCCCACTGTTCGGGAATGAAAAGGCCACGGTAAAGGTTAAAAGACAGGTTGATTATGGATTGAAGCTTTTAAAAAGTGAAATATTACGCAAGGGAGACTTCATTTATCCCAAGCAATATTTAAATGTTTCTGCAAGACTGCCAAACACAAGAAAAATTCAGCATATAAGCACAGAGGAATTGTCGTCGGCGATGATTACAATTCTTAAAACCTGTGTCGGAACAACAAGAGAGGCTTTATGTGCAGAAACGACACGAGTTTATGGATTTAACAGAACAGGACAAAACATTTCCGCTGCTATGAATTCTGCCGTGGACAATTTAATTAAAATCGGTTGTATCGAGGAAATTGAGGGTAAACTTAGAATTAAGCAGTAATTTTAAACAATTATTATAATAAATAGAAAATCTCCGTGGAGCAATCTGCGGAGATTTGCTTTGCTCAATGGTTCTCCTTGAATAAGGAGGTGTATTTGAAATATAGACGATAAGGTCTAATTGTTAGTCTAATATCGGATGTTCGGGTATATATTATTTACGAAGGTATATTGAAAAAATCTGATGTTATATAGAATAAAATATCCCTCGCAGAATCAACTGTGAGGGATATTATCATATCATATTGAAATGCTTTAAGGCATCCATAATTGCGGTTTCTTTTTCGGGAGGGCAATTCGGAACCTTGCTATTTTGTTTTTTAGGCTTGTTGTAAGCTTCGCCGACATCAAGACCGCACTTGCGCTTCACCTGTGAAATATTGAGAGTTGATATCTTAAAACCGTACTTGTTCAGCACATAAGATTTTATCTCCTCATAAGTCCCATGAGTCTTCAGCGAGCCAAGCTCAAGCTCTTCGGGTCTAACTTCGACGGTAACATAATCTTTAGTTGATATTTTCCTGACCAATAGAACTACCGTCTCCACATGTGCCGTGTGGGGGAACATATCGACGGGGGTGGCTCGGAGGGTTTCGTAGCCGAGGTCGGCGAAGCGGCGGCAGTCGCGGGCGAGGGTGGCGCTGTCGCAGGAAACATAAACAACTCTGTCGGGCTCCATTTTTGCGACGGTGTTTATCAGCGCTTCGTCACAGCCCTTTCTCGGCGGATCGAGGATAACAACATCGGGCTTCTCGCCCCTTTCAAGCAGGGTTTGCGCCGCCTGAGAAGCGTCCGAACAGATGAACTCCGCATTGTCAATGCCGTTGAGCTTTGCATTTTCCTTTGCGTTTTCAATCGCCTGCGGAACAATTTCCACTCCGATCAGTTTCTTGACGTCCTTTGCCATTGTCAGACCGATCGTTCCCGTTCCGCAGTAGAGGTCAACGAGAGTTTCTCCGCCTGTCAGCGAGGCGTATTCCTTTGCCTTGCCGTAGAGCACCTCTGCGCCGTCATGATTGACCTGATAGAAGGACAGGGGAGAGAGGTTGAATTTCAGTCCGCAAAGCTCATCGGTGATGAAGTCGCTTCCCCAGAGCGTTCTGCACTCCTTGCCGAGGACGACATTTGTTTTATCACGGTTTATGTTAAGAATTATACTTGCAACTCCGTTTACCGTTTTCAGCCTTTCGGTCAGATCGTCGGCTTCGGGAAGCGTTTCTCCGTTTGCAACCGCACAGACCATAATCTGTCCCGTTGCGGCGGCTTTTCTGATATAAACGTGACGGAGCAAGCCCGTTCCGTCCGCTTCGTTATAGACGGGGATTTTCCTCTCTCTTATCCAGTCGCGGAAAATATCCGTTATTACGGCAAACTCTTTCGGCTGTAAAAGACAGTCGGCACAGTCGATTATCCTGTGAGTCATCGGAGCGTAGAAGCCGATCAAAGCAAATTTGCCGTCAGAGCCTACGGGGTACTGAGCCTTGTTTCTGTACCGTTCGGCGGAGGGCGAGGGGATTATCGGATCGGGCACTATATCGAGCTTGCCGAGCCTTTTGAAGTTGTCGGCAACCTGCTGAGCCTTGATCTCCAACTCGGCGTCATACTTGATATGAGCGAAACAGCAGCCTCCGCATTTTTCTGCGATCGGGCAATAATTCTTCGCCCTCATCGGTGAACGCTGTATGAGCTTTTTGATTATGCCGACCGCATAGGTCTTTTTTACTTTAATGATATGTGCAAGAACACGGTCACCCGTCACCGCACCCCGTACAAAGACCGTCATTCCCTCGTGATCGCACACGCCGCTGCCCTGAACGGTACAGCCTTTGACAGTCAGATATATTTCATCGTTTTTTCTGAGCATATTATCACCGATAAAAGTTTACCATAACTCGCTGACGAAATCAATTATATACAGCAAAAAATGCTCGGGCAAAACCCGTACTTTATTCACAAAAAATTAACTTGTTTATACGGATGTGTTGTGATATAATACGATTAGAATATTATAGCGTTTTAGGAGGTACAGCTATGGATATTGCAGATATTGCGGCAAAAGCCGTGAAAAAGATTTCTTCAGGTAGGGGAAAGAAGCTTGCCAAAAAAGGCTATCCCGAAGAGCTTCCGAAGGTTCAGCCGGTTACGGTTTCAAATAAAAATGACGGAAAATTCGACGTCGGCTTCGCAATGACGGAGACTATGCCGGACGATTTCGAGTCCAAAAAATATTACATAGCCGGACACAAGATGGCTCAGAAGATGACAGGATTTCACGATCCGATTACCGTCAGCGCAATGTGGATCGGCTGCGGCGACGAGGGCGGAGTGATGATGGTATGCGCCGACTTTATCGGACTTACCAATTGTGAGGTCAGCCTTATCAGAGCAAGCCTTGCGGACTTCTCGGAGACAGCAAAATGCAAGGCGATCAATATTTGCTGTTCGCATACCCACGGCGGTTTTGACACCGTCGGCTATTGGGGCAAGCTTCCCAAGACGGGCAAGGTGGACACCTATATGCAGAAGATATTCAGAGATGTCAAAAAGGTCTGCCTTGAGGCGTATGACAACCGCAAAAAGGGCGATCTTTATGTCGGTACAACTCACGTTCCCGACGCTCAGTATGACAAGCGTCCGCCGATCGTGCTTCACGACACTCTGACAAGAGTACGCTTTGTTCCCGACGACGGAAGCAAGGAAACATGGCTTCTCAACTATGCCGCTCACCCGAATACACTCGGCGGCAAGAACACTCTTTGCAGTGCCGACTATCCCTATTTCCTCAGACAGACAATTTACAAGGAAAAGGATGTCAACGTTCTTTTCGGCATAGGTGCTATCGGTGCGGTTGATCCCGGTTTCCCGGATATTGAGGATAAGTGGAGGAGAACAGAGCTTCAAGGCGAAACCCTCGGCAAGGCGGCTCTTACGATAGACAATGATAAGAAGATGGACGCAGAGATTACAGTCCTCCAGCAGCCGTTCTATTACTATGCCGACAATGCTGTGCTTGCTTTCCTTGCAATTCTCAAGGTTATGAGCTCCAAGTTTGTAGCGGCAAAGAAGGGCGATCTCGGAATTGCTCTTGTTTCGGAAATGACATATATGAAGATAGGCTCGCAGGAAATTCTGCTTCTTCCGGGTGAGCTGTTCCCCGAGATTGCATACGGCGGTTATTCTTCGGCCGAGGATTCGGCAACGGGCAGAGGACCTGAAATTGATCCTAAGACCTTTACGGAAATTGCAGAGGACGACGATCTTCTGATATTCGGCGTTACCAACGATATGACGGGATATGTTGTTGCCCCCAACGACTTCATTCTTCATAAAACTCAGCCGTATCTCAGCAACGGCAGAGACCGCTTTGACAGAAGTCATTACCATGAGACGAATTCAATGGGCTATTCTGCGGCAAAGACGCTGACCGATGTATTTACCGATATTATGACGAGAGTAAAATAAAACCGACAGGGCGGAGTTTTGACAATTCCGCCCTTTGACTTTGTGAGGCGGTATTGTTATGTTTTTACATGAGGCAACCTATGATCTGGACGAGCTGGCAAGGTTTAATCTTCATTGCCACACCCACTATTCAAACTGTGCCAAAAGAGAAATGACGGTTGAGAATATAATAAAAGAGGCGGAGCGATGCGGACTTGAGATGCTTTCGCTGAACGATCATATCCTTTCGCCCGATGAGCTTGAACAGCATTTTAAAAATAATGAACAGCTCAGAAAGGAAGTTGAAGCGACGGGAACTAAGATCAAGGTGCTGATCGGCGGAGAATTTTCGGCATACGATACCGATAAATACACTCTGCGCTTTGCGGACGAAAAATATAAACCCGATTACAGACTTTATGCCGCCAACCATTATCACGTTGAAGCGTGGCACAGACCTGAGGACAGATCGCCCGACGGTTTTAAAAAGCATATGATTGGAATTTTGACCTGCCTTTTTAATGAAAAAGCGGCGGATTGTATCGCTCATCCGATTTACGGCGGATATTCCGCAAGGTTTCTCAATGAAAAATACGGTCACGAGGTTGCAACGGTCGGCAAGGCATGGAGCGACAACGAGCTGGGCGATATTATGCAGCTCGGTCATGAGAGCGGATGTGCCTGGGAGCTGAACAGGGGAGCGGTGCTCGGCGATCCTGAATTTTTCCGCCGAATGTTCAACATCGGCAGGGAGATCGGAGTTGTTTTCAACTTCGGCACAGACGCCCATTCGATCGCAGACATAGACACCCGAAAGAATTTAGATGAAGTAAAGAGGGTTCTTCTTTAATGGAATACAAATATGAGCTGCACTGCCACACGGCGGAAACGAGCGAATGTGCGGCAATCAGCGCAAAGGACGCAGTTGAATTTTATAAGTCGCTCGGTTACAGCGGAATGGTTATTACGGATCACTATTCCTTTCTGACCTTCGGCACGGACAGCTCCTTTAAAAAGCAGATAGACGTTGACAAATATCTGAAAGGTTACCGCTCTGCCCTTGAGGCGGCAGGCGATGATTTTACAGTTCTGCTCGGAATGGAAATACGTTACTTTGCAACGACGAACGACTATCTTGTTTACGGAATTGACGAGGATTTTATCAGGAAAAACGGCAATATGCTTTTCAAAGGTCCGAAACGTTTCTACGAGCTTGTTAAGGCAAGCGGAGGACTTGTTATTCAGGCTCACCCTTACCGTCAGTATGTTTACCGAGCCAACCCTAAGTATATTGACGGCTGTGAGATATTCAACGCAAAGGACAGGGACAAGGATTTCAATCAAAAGGCACAGGCGTGGGCAGAGAAAAAAGGCTTTAAAATCGTGACGGGCGGTGCGGACTTTCACCGTGAAAGCCAGAAAGCAAACGCTTCGGGAATTATTACGGAAGAAAAAATACGGAACAATTCCGATCTTGTCCGCATACTTAAAAGCGGAGAGTATAAAATAAATATGTTTTAAAATGTAAACTTTTTACAAAATAGGAAAAACGTCTTTATTTTTAAATAAGTATATGGTATTCTAATAACACAGTAATAACGGAACGGAGAAGATCGGACTTGAAGTGTCGGTATAAGCTTGTTGCCGCTCTGCTTGCGGTCGCTGTTTTGATTTCTGTAATACCTGTCACGGCAGGGGCGGAGAAAACGGCATCCGGAACATATCAGTGCGACTGGTTTGACGAAAGTCTTTTTTATCCATATGAATATAATGATGAGTGGTTCTCGGGCAGTGCTTACGAATACTGCCACGAGCTGGCTCTGCTTGCTCTCAACGTGTCTATGGCGTCCTTCAATTCCTTCGATGCTTCCGACAGGGACGGCAATATCGAAAAAATGCTTGTGAACTGTGGCTATGAGGTCGTTCCCTACGGCTTCGAGAGCGAGGGCTACGACACCGCCGCCGTTGAAATGGCAAGGAAGAAAGTCACGCTGAACGGCGAAAGCTTCACCGTTGTTATCGCCGCAATCAGAAGCGGTAACTACGGTATGGAGTGGGGCGGAAACCTCCGTGTCGGAAACGGAGAAAACCATCTCGGCTTTGATATCGGAAAGGAGACAATTCTCAATTATCTCAACGATTATTTCACCGATTATCCGATCGAGGGCAGGGTAAAACTCCTCATTCCCGGATACAGCCGAGGCGGCTCGATCGCAAATCTTGTCGGTGCCGAGCTTGATGACGGCAGTTATTCCGAGTGTCTGAACAGACCGGACGGAATAAAGAATATTTCGCTGTCGAAAGATGATATATATGTATATACCTACGAGGCTCCGCAATGCACGAAAAAATCGGGTTGCGACGACGCTGTGTACGGCAATATTTTCAACATTATGAATCCGAATGACTATGTTCCCAAGTTTGTGATGAAGGAATGGGGATTCAAGCATTACGGCATTGAATACTATCTCCCCTCGGCGGAGAACTGCGACAATTACGATGTGTATTATGAAAACGTGTGCAAGACCTTTGACGCTATGCTGAAGGATCAGGACAAGGATTACAAGTCCTGCTTTTACAATGAGGAGGAGTCACGCTCTGTCGGCGCAATGCTGGACTCGCTGATGACGAAGCTTGGCAATGACGTTTTAAAAAATCAGAAATATTATTCAGAAAACTTCGAGGACGGACTTGTGTTTTTTGCGGGTCAGTATATCAGCAAAAAGCTCAAGCCACGCAATGCCCTGAAAACCTTTGGAGTTGCTTTGGCGGCTGTCGCCCTCGGTATTATTCCGACAAATATGGAAACTATCAGGAGCGACGGTTTCCGCTCTTACCTTGCAAATCAGATTGCAGAAAGCGACGCAAGCCAAAACCTTACTCAGAGTCAAATTCAGGGCTTGATAGATGTTCTGATATCTCTGCTGGAGTTTGTCAAGGACAACCGCTCCGATGTTATCGCTCTGCTCGGTCAGATCAACACGATGAATAATGTTCATCAGCCTTATGTCAATTTATCGTGGATGAGGTCAATAGACGGTGATGATATGCTTGAAATCAATTCCGTGACAGAAAAGCTTCTTCATGTTTCGACCAACAGGCTTGATCTTAAATACAAGGCGAACGCAAGAATAACCGCCGACTGCGATTCAACGCTCGGAACTCTGACGTGGACGTCCGACAATTCCGATATTGTTTCTGTTGATGAAAACGGCAACATTTCGGCGAAAGGCGACGGAGAGGCGACAGTAACGGCAGAGCTTCGTTCCGAGGACGGAAAACTGATCGACTCGGAAAAGGTAAAGGTTACGGTTCATATGAACTCGTTTGAATCGTTTGTTGCCACGATTAAAAATATTTTTGAAAGGGCGGCGGCTTAAATGAGTAGGTATTACGTTTGGATTTTTTTAGTTATCGGCATTGCGGTCGGTGCGCTTATTTCACTTCTGACAGATGTAAATGTTGTGATAAATATGATAGTCGGCGCACTTGCAGGTGCGGCGGTAGGCTATTTCCTGAAAGCTAAAGTTGAAAACAAAAACAAATAAAATTCTTTTCTTTTCAAAATATATAGTGTATAATAAAGCCATAATTTCCAAAGGAGATTTTGTATGAGTAAGAATATTCTTGTCACCGGCGGCGCCGGGTTTATCGGCAGTAATTTTATTTACTATATGCAGCGCAAGCACCCCGATTACAGGCTGGTTTGCATTGACGCTCTGACCTATGCGGGCAACCTCTACACTCTTGACGACGCTCGCAAAGGCAATTTCCGCTTTGTGCTCGGAGATATAACGGACAGAAAAACTGTTTTTGACCTTTGCGAGGAGGAGAAATTTGACGCGATAGTCAACTTTGCGGCTGAAAGCCACGTTGACCGCTCAATCGAAAATCCCGAGGTTTTCCTCAAAACGAATATTCTCGGAACTCAGGTGCTTCTCGATGCCTGCAACAAATACGGAATTGCACGTTATCATCAGGTTTCGACCGATGAGGTCTACGGCGATCTTCCGCTTGACCGTCCCGACCTTTTCTTCACCGAGGACACTCCGATTCATACCTCGTCGCCGTATTCCGCAAGCAAGGCTTCGGCGGATCTCCTTGTTATGGCATATCACCGCACGTTCGGCACTCCTGTGACGATCTCACGCTGTTCCAATAACTACGGCCCTTATCAGTTCCCCGAAAAGCTCATTCCGCTTATGATTTCAAAGGCGCTTGCCGACGAGAAGCTGCCCGTTTACGGCGAGGGACTCAATGTCCGTGACTGGCTCTATGTTGACGATCACTGCAAGGCGATTGATATGATTCTCGAAAACGGCAGGATAGGCGAGGTCTACAACATCGGCGGTCACAATGAAAAAGCGAACATCGACGTTGTAAAAACCATTATTAAAGCTGTCGGCAAGGACGAAAGCCTTATAACCTATGTCAAGGACAGACCGGGACACGATATGAGATACGCTATTGATCCTGCCAAAATCCACGCCGAGCTTGGCTGGACGCCCGAAACTCTGTTCAATGACGGCATACAGAAAACGATCGACTGGTATCTCAACAACCGTGAATGGTGGCAGAAGATATTAAGCGGCGAATATAAGAATTACAGAGGTTGATTTTTATGAAAAAGTTTATCGCAGTTATACTTATGATAGCGGTTGCGATTTCCCTTTCCGCCTGCGGAAAGGAAAAAGAGGGTGACCTCGGCAAGCAGACAACGATTGACGAGAAGAACGGCTACACGCTGGTTGAGGAAGTTCTTCCGTTTAAATTCAATAAGGACGAAAAAGAACTCAAAAAAGATCCGAATGCCAAAATGAGCGGTTTTGTTACTAACGAGAGCAATGCCGCAGGAAAGATTTCTGTGAAATCGCAGGCTGTTGAAATCGCCAAAAAGGAAGTCACCGAGAAATTCAACAAGGTAAATATTGCCTATGACCGCACACAGGGTATATGGAGAATAAAGTTCTCCCTTGATACGGTGACGGAGGAAAAAACCACGAACACACCTGTTATGACCGTTTATGTCGATGAGGACGGTTATACTCTGGCTACAACGAAATAAAAATTCAACGGTAGTGCAGTAGGTGTACTGCCGTTTTTGCAAAGGAGATAGAACAATGTCATTTGAAAGAAGAAGCGAGCTTTGGACATACGATATTTTTCCCAAGGTCGTGACCGCAGGCAAAAAGGCTTGCATACATATCCGCCCGTTCGGCGGCAGAAAATTCTTTGAGCAGGGCAAGGAATACACGGCGACCGTCCGCTGGCTCAACGGCGGAAAGCCGGAATTTTTTCCTTTAACCGCTCATTTTGAGAATGTTAAGGTAACAGCCGGAGAAAACGGAATTGACCTTGATCTCACACTTCCGTCGGAGGGCGAGTACAGAATCAGTTTCAAAAAAGAAAAAGGAGAGCTGACCTTTGCTGTTTATGCCGTTGAGGGTGACCTTGTCGGAGTTTATCCGTTTATGGGCGACCTTCATATGCACACGAACTATTCCGACGGCGCACACGATCCCGAAAATGTTGCGGCAAGCTACCGTTCGCACGGCTACGATTTCCTTGCAATGACGGATCATAAACGCTATTATCCGTCGCTTTATGCCATGGAGAGCTTCAAGGATATTCCGACCGAGTTCAACCTTGTTCCCGGCGAGGAGATTCACCTTCCTGCGATAAACGGCTTTTATGTTGATCCTCACACGGTCAACTTCGGCGGCGAATACAGCATAAACTCACTTGTTGAGTCCGATGCGGTTGAGGAAGTCGGCAAGGATAAAAATCTCCGTTCTCTTTACGGTGAGTGCCCGGAAGTTATGACAAAAGAGGAATTTGCCGCAAAAATGACCGAGCTTGCAAAGAACATTGACGTGCCCGATAATATTGATCCGCTGACCGCCGCAACTATCAAATGGCTGTATGACGAGATCAGAAAAGCCGGCGGACTTGCAATTTTTCCTCATCCCACATGGATTGCAGGCAACGCTTTCCACGATGCGGACGCATTTAACGACTGGATGGTTGAAAATCATATTTTTGATGCTTTCGAGGTTCTCGGCGGAGAGAATTATTTTGAACAGAACGGTTTCCAGACCGTCAGATATTATGAGGATAGGGCAAGAGGTTACAAATATCCCATAGTCGGAAGCACGGACAGCCACAACTGCACTCCCGAAAACCGAAATGCTTTCATCTGTTCAACAATCGTTTATTCTCCCGAGAACGAACGGAAAGCGATCATTGATTCGATCAAGAAATTCAGAAGTATAGCCGTTGATACGATAAGCAAGGAATTCCGCCTCGTCGGTGAAATGAGATACGTACGCTACGGATGTTTCCTGCTGAAGAATTATTTTCCGATCCACGATGACGCTTGCTTTGAAGAGGGCAGACTGATGAAGCAGGCGATTTACGGCTCGGATGACGAAAAACAAAACGCTGTCGCCACCCTGTCCGTAATGAACGGCAGAATGAAAAAGATGAGAGATAAGTATTTTTCATTCTGAATAAGTCGGATTTGAATGAAATAAACATTGAAAGGCAAATTTGAACAAAGAAAGTAAACATCTAAACAATGCTCCCGATTTGTGACGATCGGGAGCATTAAAATTAGACGTTAGATTTTAGACATTAGACCTTAGATTTTTGAGTTTCAAGTTTTGATGAAATTTTCTAAGCCTTCCCCTCGAGGGGAAGGTGGCACAGCGAAGCTGTGACGGATGAGGTGTAAAGCAGACATTAGATTTTAGATGATAACATTCTATTATTCGATGAAACCATACAAGCCGTCCCCTCGAGGGGAAGGTGCCGAGGAACGAGGCGGATGAGGTGGAAAATTAGACATTAGATTATAGACAACACCACTCCAAATTTATCTAAAACCTTCGGCTCCCTTTTAAGGG
>JAXJRE010000187.1:0-8709 GCA_036310785.1 Acutalibacteraceae bacterium | reverse complement strand
CTTCATATCCTTTGTAATAACGATATTCTGAATATTCATCGAGGAAAGGGATATGGAAACATCGGGATCGGTTCCGAGCTGAACAATTTTACGGTAAATCGCCGTTTGAAGATCAATGATCTCACCGGTTTCTTCGTCAATCAATTCGCCGTATTCGTTGTAGTATGCGCCCTCGTCGATAATGTCGAAGGACGGAACGCCGAAGCCGATAATTCCAAGCTCGTCCTCCGGCTTGTGGAAGAATACGTCGTTTGCGCTCTGTGCATTGAGGTCGGCTGTGATCGCCTTTTTCAGATCGTCGGTAACCGTATCGCACCTGTGACAATTTTTAAGATCCTTTGAATAGAGGAAGAAATAATCATCCGTTGCAACATCTGTTGAAGCGTAGTATTCTTTCTCATCTGATTCCGGGTTGCAGAAATAATTTCCGACAGCCGCTTTCACGCCTGAAAAATCGCTCAGTCCGAGTATCGCCTTTGCGTTGTCCTCGGTGGTTTCGGTGTAATAGCGTTTAACGGTATCGCCGTTTTTGAGGGTGTAGGTTATCTCAAAATTAGTTCCGCAGGCGGTGGAGGCCGTGTTCCTGATCTTACCGCTCTTGACAAAGCTCTTGTGAATTTCAATCAGCTTTTCGATCTCCTCGCTGACCGAGGTGGTAAAGGTCGGGTAAAGCGACCATGTGTCGCCGTAGCCCCGAAGCAAGATATCGGTTATCCCGTAATAGGTACGGCTGTTCATTCTTTGCATCGGGGCATAGCCGTAATTTTCCTCCCTGTGTATTCCGTTATAGTCGTACGGGTTGACCGTGCTGACGGAGAAAGTGATTTCTTCGACCTCGTCGGCGTTCGGAATAGCCGAGGAATAGCCGAACAGTCCCGTTGAAAAGATAACTGTCACTATCGCAAAAGCAACGCCGTAAGCAGGAATTGCCCGTAACATTCTTTTAATAACGAGCTTTCTCTTGTGGCCGAAAATCATCTTGAAGATGAAATATCCGATTACAAAGGACAACAGAGCTATCAGGAATGATAAGACGTTTCCGTCGCCGTGATTCATTACATCGCTCTTCATAGCGTATAACGCAAATGCGACTGAATAAAAACCGGATATTGCGCCGCAGACCTCGTTAAGTCCCTTTGCACGTCCGAATGTTCCGGAGATCTCGTTTCTGCGCTTTTCGAACATAAAGTAAGCGATCGCAAAGACGATTCCCGCAAGAACAAAGTCCGTTATTATTCCCGAAAAATCAGTCAGAGCAAGTTTGTAGAAAGGCTCTTTATTGGATAAAAGTATGAAGTAGCTGTTTATGTCGTCTGTCACAAACTCTGCGTTTTTCAAAAAATCCAGCATATAGAGAAACGGATTGAAAATGTTCCATTTTCCGCTGTAAGCACCTGTTGAGCCGAGGGTGAAAAGCTCGCTCATCGAGCCGACAAATATATTGCAGACATAAGGGAAAAATCCGATTATCAGCGTGAAAACTCCGCTTTCAATGATGTTGCCGGAAAAGGCGATAGCTGCCGAAGTGACCGTGAATGCGAGGGTGTAAATTCCCATAAACGAAAGCACAAAATACAGGGCTATTTTGATAAGCGGCGCAGTCGGAGCAAATCCGACGCTGAAAGACGATAGCAGCTCGCAGAAAGCCGCAATTATTATCGCCGCATAGAACGGAATGATGCCGCCGAGATAGTTCGCAAGGAAAATTTTTCTCCTGCTCAGACCGTGAGAGAACACTACGTTGCAGTGCTTCTTGCTCAGAACGAAGCTGAACAGAATGATTGCCGCAAGCGCTCCGGCAAAGACGAACAGAATTGAAATCAACTGAGCTTCCGAAGAAGAACCGATGAAGCTCCAGAAAAAGCCCGAACGGTTTCTTGCCATTTCAAGCTCTTCAACGCTTGAAACGTTCAGCCTGGTATATTTCTCATAAATAAAATTTGAAATTGTTGAAAAGAATAAAATCGCAAAGGTTATTATCGGTATAAAGCATGTTTTCTTGCATGCGTTTCGGAACATTGCCGAAAACGAATCAGAAGAATATTTTTTCAAATTCATAATTTATGTCCTCCGTTTCATAAAGTCTAATTCATCAGCTCGGCGTAGTCCTCGCCTGTGATGCAGTAGGTTGCTATTGAGCCGTCGTTATAGCTCACCTCAATAATCCGATAATCGTTGCCGCAGTATCCGTAGATGAAAGAACGGTCAAGCAGCTTTTGAATTAAATCCTTGTCGGTCACCGAGGTTGTGGGATTTTTTGCAAACTCGTGATTTACGTTTTCACGAAAATTTTTATGCTGTTTTATATCTGCCGCATTGCTGTAAGCAGCGGCGAAAAGCGGAAGCATCTCCGAATTTGTTTTTCCGACAGACTCCGATTTTGTCGCAAGTTTGATTTTTTTGACGTCCTTTGCCGAGGTTTCGGAATTAAAGTAACGCATCAGACCGTTATCCGTCAGATATTTTATCGAGTTTACCATATCTTTGGTAATGACTATACACTTGTTGGTGCTTGAGGTTATTGAAACGCTTGCGTCCGGATTGCCGGAGTTTATAATTCTATCTCTTACAGTGCCGATGATTGTATTTGTCTCGGTATTGTAAATATTGCCGTCCGAATCCGCAGTTTCGTTATCCTTGAGCAAGATTGTTTTGCTGTTCCACGGAAAGCTGAAGCCGATAACTCCGATCTCGTCATCAGGCTCATGGAAAAATGTCTCATTTGAGCTTTGATTTTCAATATCGGCAAGGATCGCATTTTGCAAATCCTCTGTAAGCACACCTGCGTAAAAGCTGTTTTTCAGATCCTTTGAATAAATGTAAAACTCATCGTCGGAATAAAGGAACATATCTGAGTCGCTCTTTTTGCTGTCGGTCAGATCGCTCAGGCCGAGTATAGCTTTTGCGGTATCCTCAGAGGAAACGCTGTAAAAACGTCTGACTTTTTTGCCGCCAGAAAGCGTATAATCTATCGTGAAAACCAGTCCGCAGGCATCGGGATCGTTTGCCTTGAGCTTACCTCTTTCGGCAAAGCTTTTGTGAATTTCAATAAGCCTTTCTATCTCGCTTTTATCAGTGACCGAGAACGAAGGGTAGTATGATTCAGGAACAAAAAATGAGTAAAAAAGGAAGTCTTCAAGGCTCGGCGTGTCGTAGTAAACACGGCTGTCCATCACCGCATATCCGTATTCGGACTCACGGTGAACGCCTGCGTCATTGTTCATTACGCTGTAAGGACTTGTCACCGATGCGGAATATTCGATTTTGGTAACGTCCTCCGCTTTCGGAACATATGAGGAATAGCCGAAAAGTCCCGTTGAGAAAATAACGGTTACAGCCGCAAAAGCCGTGACATATGCCGTCAATCGCTTCAGAGAGCTGATTGCAATACGTTTTCTCTTATAGCCGAAAATCATCTTAAAGACGAAATACACTATGGCAAAGACTGCAAAAGCCGTCACGAAAACCGTAATTTCTTTGTGTTCGCTTATTTCCCTGACTTTATATATGGCTATCAGCGAGACATAAAAACCGACCATTGCTCCGCAGATTTCATTAAGACCTTTTGATCTGCCGAAGCTCCCGCTGTTTTCATTTTTGCGGTATTGAAACGCATATATCGCTATTGCCAGAATGATTGCCGAATAGACAAATCCCATTATCGCTCCTGAGTAAACGTATATTGACAGATCACTCATAAAGTCGTTTTCATAATAAAAGTCTTCGCTCATTTCTGCAAATATCTCGTTAAACAGGTTGCCTCCGAGATACATATACGGGTTAGAGAAATTCCATCTGTTATCACAAACCGGGGCACCGCCGAGCGTATAAATCTGCCTCATAACCGAGGAGAAAGCGTTTGCCATAATCGGGAATATCATTATTATCGCCGTAAATATTCCGCCCTCAATAATGTTGCCGGAAAAAGCAAAAGCGGTTGATGTAACCGTGAAAAAAAGCGTATAAAGGCTCGTAAAATAGAGGATGAAGTACAACGCTATTTTCAAAATCGGCACGCCGATCGAAAAACCGACTAAGTGAACAGACAGCAGCTCACAAGCCGCGGCTGTAAGAATTGCGGCGTAGTAGGGGAGAATACCTGCGAGATATTTTGCAAGAAAAATTTTTCTTCTGCTGAGTCCGAGTGAGAAAATAACATTACATCGGTTTTTCTTGTGGACAAAATTAAAAAGAGTAATCGCCGCCAGAACAGCTTCAATAGCTATTAAAAAGACTATTCCACTGTTTGTCAGAAAGTAGTTCCAGAAAAATCCGAATGAATTCGGAACAGTTTCATCAACCGTTTCTTTTCCGATATGCAAAAAATAATCTTTCGTCAAATAATAATTGAATATTGTATCAAGAAAGAAAATTGCAAACGTGATTATCTGAACGAAGCAGCTTCTTTTGCACGAAACTCTCAGAAGTGAACGGAAAGGATCAGGAGAAGATCTTTTCAAAGTCATAATCCGTATCCTCCATTTCTTCGAGGAATATTTCTTCGAGTGAGAGCGGAAAACGTTCACAGAGAACAGGATTGAGCGATTGAATGACTCTTTCCGCCTCTTCAACGTTTTCGGAAACGGTAAATGTGATTATCTTGCCGTCCTTTTTGAAATTCTTGACGTTTATGCCGTCAAAATCGGTTTTGTCAACCTCTTGAGCGAACGCAAGCCTGAACTTGCATCGGCTGCCGTTCATATCGTCGACGGCACAGTTCATTGCTATCGTCTGACCGTTGATGAGGGCGATATGGTCGCACATATCGGCAAGCTCATGAAGATTGTGCGAGGAAATGATTATTGAGCAATCTTTTTCCGCCATATAGTCAAGCAAAATCTTCTTCGTCAGATTTCTCTTGGCAGGATCAAGTCCGTCAAAGGACTCGTCAAGAAGTATTACCTTCGGCAGGCAGGAAAGACCGAGTATCATCTCCGCCTGTCTCTGCATTCCCTTTGAGAAACCGATCAGCTTTTTCTTGGGATCAAGTCCGAAAAGCTCGGTCAGCTTTTTGAATGTCTCCATACAGAAATTCGGGTGGAAGCCCTTATAATATTTCGCCATTGAAAGCATCGACGAGCCGAGACCGAAATAAATGTCGTCGGGGACATAGAAAAGATCGGTTTTTAGTTCGGGATGCTTAAAAAGACTTTCGCCGTTCAGCTTCACATCGCCGCTGTCGGGGAGATAGACGCCTGCGATAATTTTCAGAAGCGTTGTCTTGCCTGCACCGTTGTAGCCGACAAGTCCGTAAAGCGAGGATTCGCCCACCGTAAAGGAAAGATCTTTTATTGCGGTGTAATCGTCAAAGGTTTTTGTTATGTTGTTTATTTCAATCATTTTGATTTTCCTCCTCGAAAATTTCATTGATAAGCTCAATAATGGAAGCCTTGGAAACTCCTTTTGACTTGAGCGAACGCAGATCGGGTTCAATGTCCCTGAGTGCTTTTTCGGCAATGGAGGTGTTGTCCGCCGCGTCTGCCGAAACAAAGCTTCCACGTCCGACAAGGGTGTAGATTATTCCCTCGTCCTCAAGGTCTGCAAAAGCACGCTTGACGGTGTTGACATTGATGCCCGTTTGAAGTGAAACAGACCTGATAGACGGGAGCTGTTCATCCGCCTTGTAAATTCCGAGACGTATGCACGTTATCAGCTGGTTTTTGATCTGTTCGTAGATCGGTATCCTGCTCCTGGAATCGATCTCAAACATAGCGTCACCTTCTTTCGGGTTCTTATAAGTGTGATACCTGTAATATCACACTTGCATAATATCATTCTTTTCGGCGGTTGTCAACACTTTTTTAAAAATTTTTTACGTTGTCCGCACTTGACAATGCGAACGCTTGGATTATAATATTGTCAAATAAACATTATTCAGAGGTCAAAATGATAAAAATCAGTCAGAAAACAAAAGGTATTCTATATATTCTCATGGCGGCTTTCGGCTTTTCGCTGATGTCGCTTTTTGTTAAGCTTGCAGGTGATCTGCCTGCGATGCAGAAGGCATTTTTTCGCAATTTTGTAGCAATGATTTTCGTTATGATTATGATGCTGAGGGAAAAAGTCGGCTTCATTCCGCCGAAAGAGCACATTCCAGACCTTTTGGGCAGGAGCTTTTTCGGAACGCTCGGACTTGTCTGCAATTTTTATGCTCTCGGAACGCTCAACCTTTCGGACGCAAATATGCTGAACAAGCTTTCGCCGTTTTTTGCAATAATTTTCTCTGTCTTTTTGCTCAGGGAAAAGCCGAAATTCGTTCAGCTTATCGGCGTGACCGTGGCGTTTGTCGGCAGTCTGTTCATCATCAAGCCGGGCTTTGATAATCCTCAGGTACTGCCTGCCGTTGCCGGACTGGTCGGCGGAATGGGCGCAGGAATAGCCTACACTTTTGTCCGCAGGCTCGGAAAAAAGCAGGAAAACAGCCGTCGTATTATATTTTTCTTCTCGGCTTTTTCGTGCTTGCTCTGTCTTCCGTTTCTGATAATACAGTATAGGCATATGAGCCTTTTACAGCTCGTTTATCTGATTCTTGCCGGCACTTTCGCCTGCGTGGGACAGATCGGCATAACAAAGGCTTACATCTGCGCCCCTGCAAGGGAAATATCCGTCTACGACTACACTCAGGTGATTTTTGCCGCCACACTCGGATTTTTCGTCTTCGGCGATATTCCCGATTTTTTGAGCATTATCGGATACATTCTTATCTGCGGCGCAGGAGTTGCGATGTTTTTCTACAATAAAAAAAGAGCCTGAGATAAAAAGTTGGGGTTGTCGCTTAGTGCGGCAACCCCATTATTGATATTCTTTTATTTTATCAGCTCTCTGACTCTGAGCGGTATTCCCATCTCATCGGCGATTTTCTGACATTCGGCAATCTCGTCCTTCGTGATTATGTCAACGACCGTGAACTTGATCTTTGGAATATACTTCTTGCAGTCCTCGGAAAATTTCAGCAGGGCAGGGAATGCGTCCTCACCGAAGCGTGAACGGGTGACCTCATGGTAACGCTTTGCGTTCGGAGCGTTGAGGCTTATCGAGATCGAATCCACAATTCCGTCAAGCAGCTTTGCGGTTTCCTTGCCGTTGATAAGGTCGCTCAGACCGTTGGTGTTCAGACGGATCTTTAAGCCGTGCTTTTCCTTGAGATACTTTGCGCTTGCAATAAGATTGTCAAGTGCCTGAGTGGGTTCTCCGTAGCCGCAGAAAACGACCTCGGAAAACGGTGAAAAGTCGAATTTGTCGATCTCCTCCTTAATCTCGTCAAAGTTGGGATCTTTTTTCAGCCACAGCGATTCGGCAGAGCCGAGACCGTCCCCGTTGCTTCTGATGCAGAAAACGCAGGAGCAGGGGCACTTGTTTGTGATGTTCATATAAACGCTGTCGCCGTAGGTGTAAACGATATCAGCCATAATCAAAACTTCCTCATTCTGTCTTTAATATTTGCCTTGTCAAGGGCGGCGGAAAGCACGATGTAAAGAATTCCGCTGGAAACCGCCTGAATGGCGTTGCCGAGGAACGTGTTCGTTGCGCCGACCCATGACGGGATACTGAAAAGATAATCCTTAAAATTGCCCGATTCGAGCGCAAGAATGAATACTTCGGCAATATAATATCCGACTATTGTGATAACTGCGGCGATGAATACGCCGACGATATTTCTCTTGCAAATGAGCTTCTTCGCCTTATTGGTGAAGCACAAAACCAAAGCCGCCTTGATGATGAATGTCGGTATGATATACATTGTGTATCCGCCGAGAGCGTCCGAGAGTGCGGCGCCGATGCCTGCGCTTACTGCGGCAATAGGGGTGGGAAGAATACTTGCACAAAGATAAATCATTGAATCGCCGATGTGCATATATCCGTTGTAGGTCGGAATTTTAACGTAATAAGTCAAAACAGTTGTAAGAGCCGCAAAAAGAGCCGCCAGAACAATCTGCCTGAGTGTTGACTTGCTGTCCTGTTTCATTGTTTGCCTCCTGTTTATAAACATCTTATATATTATAGTTAGTCGGTACTGAAAAGTCAACAAAAAAATACATAATAGCTTATGCAAAATCGACAAGAATTGAACTGTTGAAAAAAGCATTGTTTTGTGTTATACTTGCTTTGACAGGGCGGAATGAATTTATGTTTCCGCTCGTCAGAACGGAGGCTGATTATTATGAAAAGAATTATTTCTATATTTGTGACGGCTGTTATCGCAATGTCGCTCTGCATTACGGCTTTTGCGGCGGACAGCGCAAAGTTTGCCGTGAACGTAGTTTCGGAAAACGATACAAAGGCCGTGGTTTCTATCGACTATGAGGGAGGTTTGAGCTTCAACTGCCTTGATTTTGATGTTGAACTTTCCGACCGCGTCAGCGTAACAAACTGTGACAGTGGCGCAGGTCTCAGAAATTTCAAGATTTATGTCGGTGACCTCAATACAGGCGACGCTACGGTTTCAAGCTTTAACGACCAAAGCAATCCGATTAAATTTACCTTTGCCACAACCGTTGCTTTCAAAGCGGAAAACGGCAAGGATCTGCTCACCATTACCTTGAAGAAAAACTCGGCAGATAAGCTGACCTCAAAGGATGTCAAGCTGACTATTATAAACTGCGGAGTCAGCGGAAGCGATTCATCAACCGTAACAGATATCAAGAGCACCGCTATTCAGATAGGCAACGAGACGGGCGAAGTTACTGCCGCCGCTCAGGGACAGGCAGG
>JAXJRE010000186.1:0-10191 GCA_036310785.1 Acutalibacteraceae bacterium | reverse complement strand
TCGTAAGGGAGAAGATGAGCCTTTGCTATTACTGCTCGGCCGGACTTTTCAACTCAAAGGGAGTTGTTATGGTGCAGAGCGGTATTGAGGATGTAAACGAAGAAAAGGCTAAGAATGAAATCATTCATCAGCTTGCGCTGACGGCAAACGGAGAATTTACCGATGAGGATTTTTCCGCTTCTATTAAGAGTCTAACCGACGCGATACTCGGCAATTCGGATACTCCGGAGGAAATCTGCGTGTGGTACGCCTCTCAGATTTTGCGTGAAAAAATGAAAACACCCGAGGAATATGCCGAGGAAATCCGCAAGGTTGACAGACAGGACGTTGTCAGAGCGGCAAAAACAATTATGCTCGATACTGTATTTATGCTCAAATCAAACGGGGAGGCGGAATAAATGAATATCAAAGAAATCAAAAATGAACTCCTCAACGAAAAATATTATGATATAGATCATCCGTCAGGCTTGAAAATTCTTGTTATGCCCAAGGAAAACTATTCAAGCACCTATGCGATTTTTGCAACAAAATACGGCTCGATCGACACGATGATCCAGATGAAGGACGGTTCCTTTAAGGAGATTCCCGAGGGAACCGCACATTTCCTTGAACACAAGCTTTTTGAGAGCGAGGATCTTGACGCTTTCGAGCGTTTTGCAAAGACGGGCGCGTCAGCCAACGCTTACACAAGCTTTGACAGGACGGGATATCTTTTCTCCTGTTCCGCAAACTTCAAGAAAAATCTTGAAATACTTCTTGACTTTGTTCAAAATCCGTATTTTACTCAGGCTACGGTTGAAAAGGAACAGGGTATTATCGGTCAGGAAATTGATATGTATAAGGACGTTCCCGACTGGGAGGTAATGTTTAACTGTCTGATGAATATGTATCATAACCTGCCCGTCAGAATAGATATTGCAGGTACGCATGAATCTATCGCTCAGATATCCGCAGAAACGCTCTACGGCTGTTACGATAATTTCTACAATCTTCACAATATGGTGCTTTCCGTTGCGGGAAATGTCAGCGTAGACGAGGTTATAGAGGTTGCGGATAAGATGCTCAAGCCCGTTGAGGGTAAAATGGCTCAGAGAAAAGTGATCGACGAGCCAAAGGAGGTCGTTTCTCCATATGTTGAGGAGAAGCTCTCCGTAGCAACGCCGCAGTTTATGTTCGGCTTCAAGGAGAACAGGGACACTCCCGAAAGAACGGCTAAGGAAGAGGTCACGATGGAAATTCTTCTTGACATGATATCGGGACAGTCCTCCGAGCTTTACAGACGGCTTTTTGACAATAAGCTTATCAATAACAGCTTCGGCTTTGAATATTTCACGGGCTTCGGATATTCCTGCGTATTCTTTGCAGGCGAAAGCATAGATCCGAAGGCTGTTGCAGACGAGATCGTAAAGGAAATAAAGAGCTTCAGAGAGAACGGCTTTGATAAAGCTGCCTTTGACAGAACTAAAAAGAAGCTCTACGGCAGAATGATTATGGGTATGAACGATGTTGACGGAATCGCAAACAACATGGCGATTTCATACTTTGCCGGCGAAGATATTTTCACCGATTTTGAGATTTACAAGACTGTCACTCTTGAGGACGTTGAGGAGCTTTTCAAAAATACGCTTGATGAGAATTACAGCGTTCTTTCCGTCATAAAGCCAAACTGAAAAACTATTGGAGTTGATTAAAATGGATACCGTAACGGTATATTTCAACGGACTGAAGCACGGATTTGAGGTTTCCTC
Organism: Acutalibacteraceae bacterium; assembly: GCA_036310785.1. Lineage (GTDB taxonomy): Bacteria > Bacillota > Clostridia > Oscillospirales > Acutalibacteraceae > CAG-488. Next base: position 8,443 of record JAXJRE010000186.1, on the reverse strand, counting down.
GATCCTTGCTCAGTTCTCTGTATTCGGACACGATATCACTATCCGCTGGTACGGTGCGATTATTGCGTTCGGTTTTCTGCTCGCCGTGCTTTTCGGCGGAAGAATGGCATACAAGTGGAAGATGAGCATTGATAAAATGCTTGATGTTCTTATTTATTCGACTATTTTCGGAATTTTGGGCGCAAGGCTTTATTACTGTGTCTTTGAGTGGGACAGATATAAGGACAACCCGATTGAAATTCTGTATATCTGGAACGGAGGTCTTGCGATATACGGAGGTATCATCGGCGGAATACTTGCCGCATATGTTGTCTGTAAAGTGCGTAAAATGAACTTTTGGAATCTGATGGATATTGCTTCAATGAGCTTGCTGATCGGACAGGGAATAGGACGCTGGGGCAACTTTGCAAATCAGGAGGCGTTCGGCACAAACACCGATCTTCCGTGGGGTATGTGGAGTGAGAAAACCGCCGCCTACATAACACAGTATTCGGACAAGCTCAGCACAAACGGCATTGTGATGGATCCCGATAAGGCGGTTCACCCGACGTTTCTTTATGAATCAATCTGGTGCTTGCTTGGATTTCTTGTGCTGTATATCATCACAAGAAAAGCAAGGAAATTCAGCGGACAAATCTTCCTGACCTACGGCGTATGGTACGGTGCGGAAAGAGCCGTTGTCGAGGGCTTCAGAACAGACAGCCTTTATATTGCAGGAACAACGATCAGAGTTTCTCAGCTTCTCTCGGCAGTTCTTGCTCTCGTCTGCCTTGTAATTCTTATATGCTTGCTTGTAAAATTCAAAAAGCACCCCAAGCCTATTGACGGCGTGGATTATTTTATGGAAGTTGAATTGAAAAAGCAGGCGGAAGAAAAAGAAAATAAAGAAAACAGCGGTGATACCGAAACGGAGGATAACGATGTTCAAAATAATAAGCGGTAAAGAAATCTCTCTCTCGGTCAAGGAAAGAGTTGCCGAGGAAGTTAAAGAATTGAAGAAAAACGGAATTGAGCCGTGTCTTGCGGTTATTCTTGTCGGTGACGATCCTGCGTCAAAGGTCTATGTCAACAACAAGAAAAAAGCATGCGAATTTTGCGGAATACGTTCGCTTGAATATCTTCTTCCTGCCGACGCTTCGCAGGAGGAGCTTAATGCTCTCGTTGAAAAGCTAAATGCGGACGAAAGCGTAAGCGGAATACTCTGTCAGCTTCCGTTGCCCTCTCATCTTGACGAAAAAGAGGTTTTAAATCTCATTAAACCCGAAAAGGATGTTGACGCTTTTCATCCCGAAAATGTTGGTCATATCATGATCGGCGACTTCAATTTCCTTCCGTGTACGCCTGCCGGAATTATGGAGATGCTTAAATATGAAAACATCAACCTTGACGGCAAGCACTGCGTCATAATCGGCAGGAGCAATATTGTCGGCAAGCCGATGGCGATGCTTATGCTCAAGGAGAATGCGACCGTGACGGTCTGTCATTCGCATACAAAAAATCTTAAAGAGCTTGTATCGCAGGCGGACGTTGTGGTTGCCGCAGTCGGCAGGGCGAAGTTTGTTACGGCAGATATGATTAAGGACGGAGCTGTTATTATCGACGTCGGCATCAATCGCTGTGAGGACGGTAAGCTTTACGGCGATGTTGATTTTGAAGCCTGCAAGGAAAAGGCAAGTTATATAACTCCCGTTCCCGGCGGAGTTGGTCCGATGACGATTGCAACACTTATGCAAAATACCGTTACGGCGGCTAAAATTCAGAAAGGATGAGCAAAATGAAAAACAAAAAGTTATATCGTAGTACAACGAATAAAATGTTCTGCGGAGTATGTGCCGGCGTTGCCGATTTCTTCGGCATTGATCCGACGATTGTAAGAGTTATTTACGCTCTTGTTTCTTTCTTCTCGGGCGGATTTCCGGGAATTTTCGTCTATTTCATTCTTGCTTTTATCATTCCCGAGGATAACGGAATGATTGATACGGATGCTACAACTCACGATGATGAGTAAGATATTCCCTACCGAGAGGTGACGGCCTTGAAGCAGATTATCATAAAAATAATTGACATCATTGTTAAGCTCTGGCTGAAAATTAAGGATACCTTCTGGAGCGTTAAGGATTTCTTTTACAGGAAGCTTCGCAAACCTCCCGAAGTGGCGTCCGTTGACGAGACTATTGACGAGATAGTCAAAAACAATCGCTCGATCGCAAGATTCGGAGACGGAGAAATCAAGCTTGCCGCAGGCAGGACTATTTCTTTTCAACAGTCAACATCTTTTATAACCAATAAGATGCGTGAGGTTCTTTCGAGCGACATTGACGGACTGATGATCGGAATTGCCGATATTTTCGGTGACGGAGAACGGTACAGTTCACAAATAATTATTGGAAGAAGCATCTTGCTCGTTTCAGGGGAGTGTGGTACAAGTACCTTATTAGGGGTAAAAAGTATTACAATGCCTCTATGACACGTCAGTATATCGGTCTTAAAAACAAGAAAGAAAGCGGAGAAATTTTCGATCATATCAAAAAAATCTGGGACGGCAGAGATGTTGTTATTATCGAAGGCGAAATGAGCCGCCTCGGAGTCGGCAACGATCTCCTCGACAATGCAAAATCAATAAAACGTATTCTCGGCCCGTCAAAGCAGGCTTTCGATAAGTACGACGAAATACTTGAAGAGGCCAAAAAGACGGATAAAGAGTCGCTGATTCTTCTTGCACTCGGACCTGCCGCAACCTGTCTTGCCTATGACTTGCACAATCTCGGCTATCAGGCGGTCGATATCGGACACGTTGACGTTGAGTATGAATGGTACAGGATGAAGGCAAAGAAGAAAATGCCCGTCAAAAACAAGATGGTGCATGAAGCGGTTGTCAATGAATTTGACGAGCTTAATGATTCGGAGTATGAAAATCAGATCATATCAAAAATACTTTAATAATAAGAGCGGATTCTTCGGAATCTGCTCTTTTGCACAAGTAAACATATGTAAGTTTGGTAATTGTGCCTAAAGTGCGAAATGAGAATAAATTTGCGACTGATTCTCATATTGTTATTTCCGAATAATAAAATCAAATTGTTAGAAAATGTCGGGATAATTGTCGAATAAGTGCGTTAATTGCTTGACAATCACGCTGATTTTGTCATATAATATATGCGGCTATTAATGTCAATTTTTATAATTGGAGGTTTATGATGAATAAGAAAACCGTATTTTTGACCGGTGCGTCAGGAAACATGGGCTATGCTGGTTTCAAAGAGCTTTATCAGAGAAAGGATAAGTTCAACCTTGTTCTTCTTCTCAGAGGCAGTGAAAAGAACCGTGAAAAGTTCAAGGCTTATGAAAACGATCCCTCAGTTAAAATTGTATGGGGCGACCTTACAAAGTATGAGGACGTGCTTGAATGCGTTAACGGCTCCGACATTGTTCTTCATGTCGGCGGAATGGTTTCTCCCGCTGCCGATTATTATCCCAAGAAGACGATCAAGACCAACACGACTGCTATGCAGAATATTGTAGACGCTGTAAAGGCTCAGCCTGATCCTGATGCCGTCAAGGTTGTTTACATAGGTACAGTTGCCGAGACGGGCGACCGTAATCCGCCTATCCATTGGGCAAGAACAGGCGACCCGATCAAAATCAGCATTTACGACCACTATGCGGTAAGTAAGGTAAGAGCCGAGCACATTATCGCAGAATCCGGTCTCAAGCATTGGGTTTCACTTCGTCAGTCAGGTATCCTTTATCCGGGTATTCTCAAGAATATTGACCCGATTATGTTCCACGTTCCGATCAACGGCGTTCTTGAGTGGGCTACGATCGAGGATTCGGGACTTCTTCTTGCAAATGTTTGTGAAGATTCCGTTCCCGAGGATTTCTGGAGAAAGTTCTACAACATCGGTTCCGGTCAGGAGTACCGTATCACAAACTTCGAGTTTGAGGAGTATCTCCTCGGCGCTATCGGCATGGGCTCTCCCAAGAAGATCTTCCAGCCGAACTGGTTTATTCTCAAGAATTTCCACGGTCAGTATTATCTTGACTCCGACAAGCTTGAGGATTACCTCCACTTCAGACATAATGTTCCTATCAAGAAGTATTTTGACGATATGTCAAAGACTCTTCCCAAGTTCTACAAGCTCTCAAAGCTTGCACCTCCGTTCCTTGTCAAGAAGCTGCTTATGGAGCCTCTTGCCAACAAGGAAGTTTTCGGTACAATGAACTGGGTTAAGAATAAGATTCCCGAGCGTTTGACCTCTTACTACGGCTCATACGAGGATTGGAAGAACATTCCGTCGTCATGGGATGAGTTCGAGATCAAGAAGGCAAGCATGACTCCGACCTATCTTGACCACGGCTATGACGAGACCAAGCCGCAGTCAGAGCTTGATATCGAGGATATGAAGAAAGCCGCAGAGTTCAGAGGCGGTAAGTGCCTCAGCGAGACTATGACAAAGGGCGATCTGTTCACTCCTCTGAAGTGGGAATGTGCCTTCGGTCATACGTTTGAAATGACTCCGAACCTTGTTCTCAACGGCGGTCACTGGTGCCCGGACTGCGATCCTATTCCGTGGAACTACGACGAGATCGCAAAGAAGAATCCGTTCTTCGCTCAGGTCTGGTATCCGAATCACCATGAGGACGAGCACAATGTTTACGGAATGGAAATCTTCAAGGATTTCAATGAGAAATAATTAAGACTTTTTAGGAGAGATCACCAATGAAAAAAACAGTTGTAACATGCGTTACCGCAATTCTTTGCGTTATTGCAGTTTGCGTTTCTTCCGTGCTCGGCACAAGCAAGCTTGCGGACGCTAAGGTTGAGGCGGCGAAGTATGCACCCTCCGGCTCTGCTAACACAGTTTCCGGCGGAGCTTCGTACGCAGACAATTTAGACAGCGATGTTCCTGCCGATGTTCCGGCAGATTCCGATGTTCCGGCTGATCCTGCCGCAGACGGTCAGGATGCGACCGCATCAGACAACGGCACATCTACCGATACCGAAACTCCCGCTTCATCGGGCAGCACCGGTACTGCAAGCAGCGGTACTTCGGCTTCTTCGGGAGCAACGTCTTCCAAGCCTTCATCAACTGCCGATATTCTCAACTACTTCAACACTGCCGTCAACAAGGTTAAGACAAGCTCAAAGGGCGGCGTAAAGAACTATGAGAAGAATACTCAGGCAGGCGATTTTGCTCTTTCCGGTCCGTTTAAAACTTTTTCAGGCGTTATCAACGGTCTTGTTGAAAAGAACATGGGCGAAAAAGAAGGTCATACCAACCTCAAGATGACAAAGGCTGATTTGAAGAAATATTTCCCCGTTGAGAATGAAACATGGTCTTCAAAGCTTACAACCTCCAACATTTCAAGTGCAAACCTTACAGAAAAGAACGGTAAATATGTTGTTACCATTCAGGTTAAACCTGACGCAGCGTCAACAAATCCGACGCACGGCGCAGGAAACCACGGTAAGGCTTTCAATATCGTTCAGGTAAGCACAATTCTTGACAATGCAGGTCCGCTCAAGTCAATGCTTGACGGCAACGTAAAGATCGCTTACCGTAACGGTAAGATTGTTGCTACCATTGATCCTAAGACAGGTAACGTTACCCATATAAACTATTACTATGTTTGGGTTCTTGATGTTACTGTCGGAGGAACAAACGTCAACGCTCCGTTCGGAATTGAGTCCGATTTCACAATCAACTGGTAATTATTTAGAAAGGATAGTAGGGCAATACTCTGATATTGCCCTATGGTGTTGTTATGAAAGTATTTATGATAGGCGGCACAGGTCTGCTCGGTTCGGCGGCTGCCGCAGAATTTATTAAAAGAGGTCATTCTGTTAAGTCCGTAGCTCTTCCTCCGCTTCCCGAGGGAGCACCCATTCCCGAAGAGATGGAGCTTGTTTTCGGCAACTATCTTGAGCTTTCGGACGCTGAGCTTACCGAGATGATGACGGGCTGTGACTGCTTCGTCTTTGCCGCAGGCGTTGACGAGAGAGTTGAGTTCCCGGCACCGGTTTATGATTACTACACAAAATATAACATTGATCCCGTCAGACATCTTCTTACGGTTGCAAAGAGCGTAGGCATCAAGAACAGCGTTATTCTCGGTTCCTATTTCTCATATTTTGCAAAAGAGCATCCGGAAATGGAGCTTACCAAGAAGCATCCTTACATCAGAAGCCGTATCGAGCAGGAGGAGGTTGCACTCTCCTTTGCCAAGGACGGAGAGATGGACGTTGCTGTTCTTGAGCTTCCCTACATTTTCGGAACTCAGCCGGGCAGAAAGCCTGTATGGGTTATCCTTATTGAACAGCTTTCCAACATGGGACCGATCACAATGTATCCCAAGGGAGGCACAACAATGGTTACCGTCCGTCAGGTCGGCGAGGTCATCGTCGGTGCGGCTGAGCGCAACAAGGGCGGCAACGCTTATCCCGTCGGTTACTATAACCTCACATGGGACGAGTTCCTCCGCATTGTTCATAAGGCTATGGGACAGCCGAACAGAAAGATCATTCACATTGCAAAGTGGATGTTCAAGATGTACGGCGTTCATATGATGAACGAGTACAAGAAGCGCAATGTTGAGTCCGGTATCAATGCCGTAGATCTTGCGGAAATTATGTGTATGAACACCTTTATTGACAAGAAATGGTGCGTTTCTCTCGGCGTTCAGGAGGACGATATCGAGTCCGCTATCTTTGATTCCGTCAAGCTTTCGGTTGACGCATTCACAGGCAAGCAGAAGCTCCTTGAAATGAAAGGAGAATAAGACATGGAAAAGATCAGTCTTATCACGGGAGCAACAGGCCATATAGGCTACGCTCTTCTCAAAGAGCTTGTCGATAACGGGGAAAAGGTTCGTATCCTTATCAGAAAAGATGTTCCCGTTTTTGATGGTATCGACTGTGAAAAGGTCTACGGTGATGTAACCGATTCTGCGTCGCTCGAAAAGGCTTTCGAGGGTGTTGACGTTGTTTATCACCTTGCCGGTGTTATTGATATCAACCCCGGTATGGAGGATCTGACCTGGAAGGTCAATGTAAACGGTACAAAGAACGTCGTCAGAGCCTGCAAGAGATGCAATGTCCGCCGTCTTGTTTACGCTTCCTCCGTTGACGCTTTTCCGCCGCTTCCTGACAATCAGCTTATGACTGAGCTGGATCATTTTGATCCTAAAAACCTCGACGGTACATATGCAAAGACTAAGGCTATTGCAACTCAGTTCGTTCTTGATAACGTTCGCGACGGAAGTCTCGACGCTGTTGTCGTTCATCCCGGCGCATGTATCGGACCTTATGATTTTAAGGTTTCCAGCGTCGGCGAAATGGTTCGTATGTTTATAAAAGGCAATTTCCCTTGTTCTCTTTCTTTCGGCGCATATAACTTTGTTGATGTCCGTGATGTCGCAAAGGGAATGTATGCGGCGGCTCAAAAGGGTAAAAAAGGCGACTGTTATATCCTTTGTGGCGAGATGATTTCCACAGACGGATTTATCAAGGCTGTTGCAAAAGCCTGCGGTAAGAAAGCTCCGGGCTTCAAGATGCCGTACAGTGTTGTTAAGCCGGTCGCACCTATTATGGAGAAGTATTACGCCATCACAAAGACAACTCCGTTGTTCACCCGTTATTCGATCAGAAAGCTTATGTCAAACTGCAATTTCTCTATTGAAAAGGCAAGAAAAGAGCTTGGTTACGATCCGATGAGCGTTCAGCAGTCAGTAGACGATATGGTCGCATGGATCAAGGAATATGAACAGAAATAATTTCATTTTAGGTCTGAAGTAAAATATTGTTTTGGCTTGTATAGGATTTTTATCCAATACAAGCCATTTTTCTTTTTTACACAATAGAGTGCTTGTGAATGTTGACAATAATTAGATATTGTGCTAAAATTAAAACAGTATAGGCATAAAAGGAGATTCAATTTATGGAGATTTTTGACGCGCCCTCAGTTCGTGAACTGCTTGACAGCGGAGCTGAAAAATACGGCGATTCGACATTTATAAAGTTCATCAGAAATGATGTTGTTGAGGAGAGAAGCTTTATAAAAGTCCGCAGTGACAGCCTTGCCGTTTGCCGCTGGATCAGAAGCCTTTCCGAAAAGAGGATGCACGTTGCTATAATTGGTAAATCAAATTATGAATATATAACCTGTCTTTCGGGTATTCTCATCAGCGGTAATGTTGCCGTCGATCTCGAAAACGAATACGGAATATCGGTTGACAGCAAGGCTTTCGGCGGCCTTAAAACCGTCGGAGACCTTATGAATTATATCAACTCGGTAAAATAAATAATTGCAAAAAATTTGGGCTGTCGCTTATGATATGCACCCCAAAAGTTAGACACTTTTGGAGGTGCATATTTTTTATGGGCAAAACAGGAAGAAAAAACAAAGTTTATAGTGCAGAATTTAAAATAGGTGTTATAATGGAT
>JAXJRE010000185.1:0-7560 GCA_036310785.1 Acutalibacteraceae bacterium | reverse complement strand
GGCTCTCGTCCTTCTGATTATAAACCTTTACGCCAGAGCATCCGCTGATCTCATAAACCGTGCCGACAGGGTTTTCCTTAACGGTGTATTCCTTGCCGTTAAATTCAACGGTCGAAGTAGTTACGCTCTCAACCTTGTTGTCGATCATGGAATCCGTTCTGAGGTAAACATGGTCGTGTCCCTGGAATACCATATCAATGCCGAGCTGAGGCATGAGTGTGCAAAGCTCATCTCTGATCGCACAAACGTCATCGTCCTTATAATGTGATCCGTTGGAATACATAGCCTTGTGGAAAGCAACAAACTTCCAGTCTGCGTCGCTGTTTTCCATATCGTCAATCAGCCAATCAACCTGAGCGTCGTTGAGACTGTCATCATCGTCAAGATCCTGTGTGTTGAGGATTGCAACATGGACATTGTTGTAATCAAACGAGAAGTAGATACCTGACTCTGTGTCCTGCTCAGGAACATTTGAATAATAGTAATTCTTTTCGATAGCGTAGGAGCCCTTGCCCTCATGGTTGCCCGAAGCGGACATCATAACGGTATCCATAAGAGTGTCTGAAGCTGTGTTGAACATCCACTGCCACTGTCTGAAATTGTCGCCGTGGTCAACGTTGTCGCCCGTGTTGACGATGAAGTCGCTGTCATAAAGCTCATATGCCTTTTCAAGCACGGTCGCAAAGGTCGCATACTGCTGAGCCGACTGTGACTGAGGATCGCAGACATGAATGAAGGTCGTGTCGCCCGATCCGTCCGCCATCTTGAATGTGCCGACCTCGCTCCACCAGTTTCTTGAAGCGTCTCCGACGCGGTAAAGATAGGTCTTGCCCGCCTGAAGTCCCGAAATCTCAACGATATGTCTGTTCATCGGGAACTCATAGTTCATTATTCCGAGTACGCCGAGATCAACGCCGGGGAACTGTCTTTCGGTTCTGACGGTCTTGGTGTTGAGCTTAACGCCGTAAGGAACGGCAGTCTTGCCTGTAAATACGGGATTTTCCGAATAAGGTATGATCTCTATATCCGTACCCTTAACGCTCGTCTTGGTGTACCAGCTTACATTTCTGGAGCTTTGATCTGCGCCGAGAGTAGTCGAGACAACGGTCGGAAGACGGTAGTTCTCTCTTGTAGCTTCGGGAACGACCTTTCCGTCATAAACAACGGTGGTATTTACGTCCTCTGTGTAGTTGTCGTCATACGCAAACTCACAGGCGATGTTGGCAAGAGTCTGACCTACACCCTCAAGCTGAGTATCGGTGAGGTACTCGTCCATATAGTGTTCAACAATGCCCCAAAGCGACTTGAAGTCAACAAGACCGAGCTTGTTTGCGGCTGTGAGAATCTTGTTTGAAACGTTGAGATAGCTTGTATCTCCGAGGAAAATAACCATCATTGTGACGGCAAGAATTGATCCGACGCACTCAAGCGTTGTTCCCTTGGGGAAGAATGCGCCGAGGTTAAGGTCAAGATCCTTGAGTATCTTATCCTGGAGAAGATCATTGGAAACGATGTCAAGAAGAACATTGAAAATGTCAAAAATGGTGTCGCCGTTATTGAGATTGTCAAGAGCGTCCATCATAAACGGATCGTCCTTCATATGGAGCTTGCCCTCGTATTTATAAACGATGACGCACTCAAGGAAATCCTCGAACGTGCCGGGCTTTGTCCTATCGCCGAAGCCGTATTCGTCAATAAATCTTGTGTTCGGCAGATCAGACATCTTGACGTTGAGAAGCTTATTGATTGAGTTGCCGAGATATGCCGTTGTTGCGGCAGGATCGGTCATATAGTTTTCATAGATCTGGTTGAGAAGATCCTCGATAAAGCCCATAAGATTTTTCGTTGTGAAAAGCTCTGTGTCGCCGATCTTCAGTCCGTCGCCGAAGAAGCCGCCGATCATTCCTTCAATATCAAGTCCCATATCCTTGAGAGCGTTTACAACGCCCTTTTTACCGAATTTTGCGGAATAGTCCTCAAGCAGTCCGCCGATGAGCTTGACAGCCGTTCCCGACAGACCTGTCTCGTCAAAGAAGGTATCGCCGAGCGAACGGATCCTGTACGGTGTTTCATAGGTTTCACCGTTCACCGTAACGGGAAGAACGCAGTCAACCTCCTGACTTTCAACGTTCATTGTTGTCTTGCCGTTTACATCGGTCGTTGCGCTAACCTCACGGAAGTAGTTCGGGAAAGCGGTGAGCGAATCACAGCAAATTTCGGTAAGCGTTTCGCCGTCGTCGGTAACGGTCTGAGCAATGTCGCTGTCATGGATATGACCTGTGAATGAGAAGTGCATACCTGCGTCCGTCAGCTTATCCGTGATCTCCTCCCAGCCGTCAATGACAAAGCCTCTGATTATCGTATATTCGGCATCATAGTGAGGAACAAAGTTGTGGTGGCTGACGCCGATAACAGTCTCACCATTTGCTTTTGCGTCCGCTATCTCATCAAGCACCCATTGAAGCGCCTCATCTGTAAAGCATCCGCTTGTTTCGCCAAGATCTGTGCCGTTCTTTGTAACCTCCGAGCTGTACTTGCCTGTATCCATTGCAATAAATCTGTAACCGTCGGCACGGACGGAATATGAAAGCATATTTGCCTTTCCGTTTGACGGGACATATCTGTGATAAGCAAGATCGTAGCCGAGGTTCTTGTAAAGCTCAAGGAATTCCTCAGGCGTGGTGCGTCTTGCAGGAGCCGCCTCGCCTGACTCATATGTGGTTGCGGCCGCCTTGTTGATATCGTGGTTACCGTTGATTGCAATAACCTGAATGCCCGTGTCCTTTTCAAACTTTTCAAGCCTTGCGGCAAGCTGTCTGTGCGCCTCATACTCGCCGTTGGATGTGAGGTCGCCCGAAAGAACAAGGTACTTTATACCGTTTTCTTTGGCGTGCTCTGCAATTCCTGCAAGAGCCGAGTCAACCAGACCGACCGACTGATAAGGCTCTCTTGCGATAGAGGTTGAAACGCTTTTCATGAAAGCCTCATTGTAGTTTCCTGCAAGAGATGCCGGATAATAGTGCATATCCGACATTACGGCAAAGTTTATTTCCCTGTCGGAAGCAAGTCCTTTTTTGATCGAATCAACCGCCGAGGTGCTCAGCGGAATGATAGAGATCACCATTAACACCGTAAGGATAACTGAAAGAATTTTTTTGCCCATTTTGTTTCTGATTTTCATTTTAATTAAGCCTTTCTGAAATTTATATTGATTTAAGCAATGTCTTGAGGTTGGCAAGCGCATGAGGAACACCCTTGGCTATCTTACCGACTCCCTTGCCTACGTCCTTACCCTCAAACAGCTTGAGAAGTCCGTCTGCCATATCCTCGGTAAAAAGACCGCCGCTCATGCAGATAAAGTTCCTGACAGGAGTCTGCATTATCGTGTTTGCCATCATTGAACCGCTGATGCCGCCCACCGGCTTCATTGCAAGATCAACCGTGTTGTAAATAAACTTTGCAAGTCCCTTGTCCTTGCAGCTTTCTATTGTATTGTTAAGGCTGTCCTTCGTTACCTCGGGAGCAAGCTTAAATTCTCCGCCGTAGACCGCCTTGAAGTCATTTTCGGTTGCCCTTGCGGGATCTCCGTCATAGTAGACAGCCGCCGTATCTCTAATATCGACTATATCGGCGTCGTCCTCGGACTTCATTTTAACCTCGGCTTCAAGCCTGATATCCCTTGAGGATGCGCCGACAAGGATCTTGTATTCTCCGCTCTCAACGCTCCAGCCGTCCGTATTGGTGTTCCAGAAGCTGAAAGCTCTGTCATCAAGCTCAACTGTGACCTTCTGCTCCTCACCCGGCTCAAGAGTAACCTTTGAGAAGCCTTTCAGCTCCTTGGGTGCTCTGAAAACCTTGCTATCGGGCTTTGAAACATAGACCTGAGCGATCTCCGAGCCTGCAACGTCGCCGGTGTTCTTAACCTTAAACGTTACGCTTGCACCCTCGCCTTTTGTGAGATTCTTCTTTTTGAGCTTGATATCAGAATACTCGAATGCCGTGTATGAAAGACCGTAACCGAACGGGAAACGGACATTTTTCTCCGTCTTGTCATAGTATCTGTAACCGATGAAAATACTCTCACGGTACTGTACGTTTTCGTCCGAAGAAGGATATCTGAATGCGGTCGGAGTGTCCTTGAGGCAGATCGGATAGGTTTCCGCAAGCTTACCGCAGGGGTTAGCCTTGCCTGTCAGCACATCGACAACAGCAGGAGAAACCGACTGTCCGCCGAGATAGGCGTTGAGAATAGCTTTGACGCTGTCCGCCCACGGCATCTCAACAGGAGAACCGCCCTCAAGCACAACAACAACATTCTCGTTCACACGGCTGACCGCCTCAACAAGCCTGTTGTGTCCCTCGGGAAGCTTCATAGTGCTTCTGTCAAAGCCCTCAGACTCATAATCATCGGTCAATCCTATAAAGAGAACAGCGCACGAAGCGTTCTTTGCAAGATTGCAAGCCTCGGTTATGTAAGCGTCCTCGTTCTTTCTCTTGCCCTTGCGGTCATAACCGTCGGCAAATTTGACATTGATCGGGGAATTGTTGAACGCTCTTTTACCGCTGTCGATCTTTGTCGGATTGATAATCGAGCTTCCTGCGCCCTGATAACGGGGCTCGTCGGCAAAAGCACCGATAACGGCAACATAACCGTCATTCTGTCTGAGTGGAAGAATACCGTCCTCATTTTTAAGCAGAACCATTGACTGCTCTGCGATCTGTCTTGCGAGGAGGTTGTGAGCCTCAACATCATATTTATAACCGGACTTTTTATTCTCAACGCCCTTGAGAATGATATCGACAAGCTTGTCAACTCTCTCATCAAGCGTCTTTTCGTCAATGACTCCGCACTTGACAGCCTCAACGATCTTTGCGTCGTTAACTCCGCCCGACGAAGGCATTTCAAGGTCGTTACCTGCGTTGAGACCTTTAACACGCTCGTTTACTGCGCCCCAATCGCTGACAACTGCGCCCTCAAAGCCCCATTCATCACGAAGGATCTTGTTCTGGAGCTTGTCGTTCTCGGAGCAGTATTCGCCGTTAAGTAGGTTGTAAGCATTCATAACCATCCACGGCTGACTCTTCTTTACCGCCTTTTCAAAGGCTCTGAGATAAATTTCTCTGAGCGCACGGTCATCAATTATGCTGTTGGAGGTCATTCTCTTCATTTCCTGGCTGTTGCCTGCAAAATGCTTGAGAGCCGTACCGACTCCCTGTGACTGGACACCTGCGATAAACGCCGCACCCATTTCGCCTGCAAGCTCGGGATCCTCCGAGAAATACTCAAAGTTTCTGCCGCACAAGGGCGAACGCTTCATATTCACACCCGGTCCGAGCAGAACGCTGACCTCGTGCTGTAAGCACTCCTCACCGAGCGCCTGTCCCATTTTATAAATCAGATCCCTGTCCCATGAACAGGCAGTTGTGACCGCCGTCGGGAAACAGGTTGCCGGATAGCTGTTGCCCAATCCGACCTCTTTGTTCTCCGAATTCTGCTTTCTCAGACCGTGAGGGCCGTCGCAGACCATGATCTCTTTAAGTCCGAGACGCTCAACGCTCTTGAGATGCCAGAAATCCTTTCCTGAGCAGAGAGACGCTTTCTCCTCAAGCGTCATCTGTGAGATAAGCTCCTGATGTTTTAACATACTTGTGACCATTCCTTTCCTATGAACTGTGATATATTTATTCTTCGTCGTCATAAATATCCGAATTTATTTCCAACAGCCTTTCGGCCTGAGACGAATCAATTTCTTCAACGTCTTTCAGCTTCTTCTGAATTATCCTGTTCCTGTCCTGAGCCTCCGAAAGAGATCTGCCGGCATCGTCAATTTTCTTCTTCGCCTTGTCGAGGACAATGCCGAACTTTTCGTACTGCGACTTTGCCGCGGCAAGAAGCTTTCTGACCTCGTTCGCCTTTTCATTTATTGCAACCGCCTTGAAGCCCATTGAAAGGGAATTAAGCAGGGCAATTATCGTTGTCGGGCCGGCTATCATTATGTTTTCACGCTGAATTTTGTCAACAATACCCGTATTTGACGAGGTGATCTCGGCATATAGTCCCTCGGTCGCAAGGTAGAGTATGGCAAACGGTGTGGTCTCGGGAACTTGAATATATTTTGTGACGGTTTTAGCCTCGTGAAGCACCCTGTCCTCAAGAGCCTTTCTTGCCGAAGCGAGAGCCGCCGAATCCGCCTTGTCCGCCGCATCACATACCCTGCGGTAATCCTCCATCGGGAACTTTGAGTCGATCGGCAGATAAGTAAATCTTGTCGGATCGTCGGAGGACGGGATCTTCACCGCAAATTCAACAACGTCCCTTGAGCCGTCGCTCGGTGAATAGTTCCTGACATACATATTCGGTATCGTCTGATCCAGTATTCCCTCAAGCTGAATTTCCGCCCACGTTCCCCTCGCCTTGACATTGGTAAGCACCCTGTTGAGGGCGGTAACGTTCGTTGTGACTCCCGTCGAAAGCTCCTTCATCTCACCGAGGGATTTATATACATTTTCGAGCTGTTCGGAAACGGTTTTGAACGAGGAATCAAGCCTTGTCGAAAGTGTTGAAGTCAGCTTCTCGTCAACGGTAGCCCTCATCTGATCGAGCTTCTTCTCGTTGCTTTCCTGCATCCTTGCGATCGCCGCTTCAACAGTCCGGGTCTGCTTCTCATTCTGCTCGGAGCCGACCGTGCGAATAAGGTTGAGCGAATCCGTCATATCCTTGTTCAGCTTCAGGAGTGTCTCATAATTCTGACGTGTCATAGCGTCAAGTCGCTCGGTCATCGCATTGAGTGACTCCGCCGTTTCACGTCGGTTGCGTTCAAATTCCTCGGCGTTGCTTCCGTAATTCTGTCGGATAAGCGTCAGTATCTCGGAAAGCTGTTTGTCCGTCTCGGACGAAGCCGAGGCTTTCAGCTTTCTGACCTGAAGCAACGTGTAAACCGATATAACAGAAAGCAGAATAAGAATAACAAGGCTTATGTAAGCTATTGCATCCGGCATAACATCACTCCAAGGCATAATTTACATTATATAATTATACCAAAATAATTAAAAATTTACAATCCTTTTTCTTTTCAAAAATAGCTGGTATTTTTTGTATGAATTTGCTATAATGATTATAATTGTTTTAAAAATATCCTTTCCGGAGGTTTTGATATGTTCAGAAAAGTATTATCTTTGCTTCTTGCCCTCGTTATTGCCGTCAGCCTTTGCGCCTGCGGCGGCGACAGCGAGGAGCTAATAATCATGCCGATCAACGCTGATCCGATGTGTCTTGATCCGCAGGTTGCGGAAACCGACGAATCAAAGCTCCTGATAGCCAACTGCTTCGAGGGACTTGTCAGACTTGATAAGGATTATAAGCTCGTTCCCGGCGTTGCCGAATCTTGGGATATTTCATCTGACGGACTGACCTACACCTTCCATCTCAGGAAGGACACGCACTGGAAGCTCCTCAACTCCTTCAGGGATATTCTTCCCGAGGATTATAAGGACACCTACCGCACTCAGGTCATCGCTGACGACTTTGTTTTCGGTCTCAGACGCGCCGTCGATCCGGCC
>JAXJRE010000184.1:0-2496 GCA_036310785.1 Acutalibacteraceae bacterium | reverse complement strand
TTTTTACCCAAAATGGGTCACATCTATTTACAACGCAGAATTTTATTTCATTACTTCCATCATAAAGCTTGCGCCGAATTTCATTCCCTGCACAAATGATTTTTTAGATTCGGTGAGCGTTATTTCGGCATACGCTTCGGAAAGCTTTTTCAGCTTTTCCTTATGTCCGGAGTCAAGCTCCGACATTAACTCTTTTTCGAGGAGATAACAGTTTTTATACTCCTTACTGTCAGCACCTTCGTCTGACCTGCACTTTTGAAAAATTTCATCTGCTTTGAACACAGATTTTCCCTCCCCTGAACGGTTCCTTTGCTTTGCACATTCATTATAACTTACTTTCTCAGAATTATGTAATCTGTGTTTTCCCTTTCGGATGACTTTCAGGCTGTTTGCTTCTTACAGGCAATACTATACCACACAAAATCCGCATATGCCGCTTTTTAATTAAACCTTAATCGGTTTTTAATGCGATCTTAATCATATCTTAATATTTTAAAAAACCCTGCATCATTTTCCGCTTAGTGCGGTATTGATGCAGGCTTTTTTGTGTGATTACTGCTCCATCTGCTTGCCGATAAAGGACGAAGCAACCTGAGCAAGCTTCGTTTCCGTCGGGGTAATCTTCGAGCCGTCGCTCCAAAGGAAAACCACCGCTCCAAGGATATCGCCGTTGCCGATTATCGGTGCGGCTATCGAAGCTCCGTAATTCACGCCCTCAATCGGATAAAGCATTTTTTCACGGTCCCCCGTGTAGAGCTGTCTCGATTCCATAACGTCCTCCAGCTCTGCGCTGATACGCTTTTCAAGAAAATCCTTTTTGGAAACCCCGGCGCAGGAAATAACGTGATCCCTGTCGCAGATCAGCACCGGAGTTGTGACGCTTCTGTAAAGCACGTCGGCAAAATGCTCCGTCACGTCAGAGATCTCGCTGATCGGCGAATATTTTTTGAAGATAACGCCGCCCTCCGTGTCGGTAAAAATCTCCAGCGGCGCACCCTCCTTGATGTGCATTGTTCGGCGGATCTCCTTGGGGATAACAACTCTGCCGAGATCGTCTATTCGCCTTACAATTCCTGTTGCTTTCATTATATAAAACTCCTCTTTGATAACCGCATAATACGGCGGCCATTTTATTCGTTTGCAAAAATAGTGTTCGCCTTATTTTGTTTTTTATGCCGTTATAATTGCAAAAAATACGATAAAGAGTTATAATATAGAAAACTTTTCGGGAAGTGAAAAAATGAAGCCGTGTTTTTACTCTTTTTGCTGTCGTTTACCGGGTGGAGAACGGTTCAATGACTTTATAAAATGTATTTTGGCTTATTTGAAGCATCCAAGAGCTTTTCCGCCCGTTGCCTTTCGCAACTCCCTGCACCACTTTTTTCTTGGCGGCGATTACGGTATAATTATTCCTCAGGACGGTGTTGAAATTCCCGATAAACTTTATCATGTAACTTCCGAAAAGAATCTCGATAATATTCTCAAAAAGGGCATATCCTCTGCTCGCGGTGTGGTTTTTCTCACCGACAGCTTTCAGGACCTTGAGGACTATCTCGAATGGAAGCAAATTCCCCGCAAGAATTGGGACAAAATATTTCTGCTGACTATCAACACAAAGCTTTGCCGTGAACAGGGCATCGGCATTTGTAAAATAAACCGTGACAGGGAATTCATTGCTCAAAGCGTCCCTCCCGAGGCAATCGTCGCCTGCGGGAATTTTCAAGAACAGCTTGCTTCAAATCGTCACGGTAATTAAGCAGGGCGAACGCCTGATTTTTTCTGAATTTTAAAGGCAGAGAGCTGTCACTGACATTGTTTTCAAGATCCTTGATTCGCTGTTTCAGATATTCTTCTGTCGTCATAAACATCACCGTTTATATTTTTCGCATAAAAAAAGAGGTTATTAAATGCAAGTACAGGAAGAACTGAAAAAATTTTTATTTGAAAACGGAGTTGCCGACGTCGGCTTCACCTGCGTTTCGGACGGTCCGTTCGGCGAAAAAAGCTATGCGATGAGCATTGTCGTCAAGCTTTCCGACGCAGTAATAGACGAGATTACCGACGAGCCGACTCATTCATATTTTCATCATTACAGAACGGTCAACGCTTTTATTGACAGAACCCTGCTTCAATGCGGCTTTATTCTCGAAAAACACGGCTACAAATATATTCCGATCGGTGCATCGCAAAGCGTCAACAAGGACGGCTGGAACTACTGCGGAAGATATTCCCACAAAAAAATTGCCTCGCTTTCGGGACTTGGCGGAATAGGAAAAAGCTGTCTTTTTCTGCATCGAAAATTCGGTCCTAGAGTCCGCCTCGGCACTCTTTTTACCGACTGTCCGTTTGATTTTGAAAGGAAAGAGTATTTTTCTCCCTGCGTCGGCTGTGATTTGTGTGAAAAAGCTTGCCCGTCGGGGGCAATTCGTGGTAAAATGTGGACTGTCGGCATGGAGAGGGAGGATTTCTTTGATCCCGAAAAATGCAGTACATATA
>JAXJRE010000183.1:0-2456 GCA_036310785.1 Acutalibacteraceae bacterium | reverse complement strand
CCTTTGAGCAGAGAGGGAAGCTTGCGTTCTGCGGCATTGATATAGCGACCGGTTTCGTCGGTGATTTTCAAAACCTCGTTGTGAGCGTCGGTGAATTTTTTTGCCGAATAGGAAATGCTGTCAATATCGGATTTGCTTTCTTCTTCGTCAAAGGACTTGATTTTCTGTCTCAGCGTTTTTGCATATTTCTCTTTTTGACACAGGGTTGCTTTAAGATCGTCAATCTCCCTGCGAAGCTCGGCAATGTCCTCTTTTGCCGCCGCCTTTTCACATTCGGCAGAAAGCTCGTCAAGATATCGGTCAACCTGCTGTTTGTCAAAACCGCCTACGGCTCTTGTGCGGATAGGAACATTATTGCCCATAAATTCGCCTCCGATCGTTTCTTTATAACAATAATAACATAAATAATTAGATTTTGCAATCGCTCAAAATCAGATAATTAAAACTATTGCACAAACAGACGAAAAATGATATAATTAAATAAATATAATCGGATAATATAAGAAAAATTCAGGGAGGTCTGAATAATGGGTTTATATGAGAAGATCATCAACGGTGAAGAAAAGCTTTCTTTGGTAGGTCTCGGCTATGTCGGACTTCCGATTGCCGTTGCGTTTTCAAAGAAGGTTGACGTTATTGGATTCGATATCAACAACCGCAAAATAGAAACTTATAAAAACGGAATTGACCCGACAAAGGAGGTCGGCGACGAGGCGATCCGCCTTTGCAAGGTGGATTTCACGAGCGACGAAACAAAGCTCCGTGAAGCGAAGTTCCATATTGTTGCCGTGCCCACTCCCGTCAGATCGGACAAGGTTCCCGACCTTTCGCCCGTTATCGGTGCGAGCGAGGTTCTCGGACGCAACCTTACAAAAGGCTCTGTGGTGGTTTACGAATCAACTGTCTATCCCGGTGTGACGGAGGATATCTGCGTACCTATTCTTGAAAAAGAGTCGGGACTCAGGTGCGGAACTGATTTCAAGGTCGGCTATTCGCCCGAAAGAATCAATCCCGGCGACAAGAAGCACAGACTTGAGAATATAGTCAAGATCGTCAGCGGAATGGACGACGATGCTCTTGAAACAATCGCAAATGTTTACGGACTTGTTATCGAAGCAGGTGTTTACCGTGCCGAAAGCATAAAGGTTGCCGAAGCGGCAAAGGTTATCGAAAACAGCCAGAGGGACATTAACATCGCCTTTGTAAATGAGCTTTCAATGATATTCAATAAAATGGGCATCGACACAAAAGCGGTTCTCAAGGCGGCAGGAACAAAGTGGAATTTCCTGAGCTTTGAACCGGGACTTGTCGGCGGTCACTGCATAGGAGTTGACCCTTATTATCTGACCTACAAGGCGGATCAGCTCGGATATCATTCAAGAATAATTCTTGCAGGCAGACGTATAAACGACGGCATGGGCGCATATGTTGCTAAGGAGCTTGTCAAGAATATGATACACGCCGATGTCAGGGTAAAGGGCGCAAGGTTGCTTGTGCTCGGACTTACCTTCAAGGGCAACTGCCCTGACACGAGAAACACAAAGGTCATTGATATTCTCAATGAGCTTCAGACCTATGAAATAACCACCTCTGTCTACGATCCGATAGCGGACAGGGACGAGGCAAAGAGGGAATACGGCATCGACCTCATTTCCGAAGAGGAGATGAAGAATTTTGACGCTGTTATTGTTGCGGTGGATCACGATGATTTCAAGGATTTAAGCGCAGACGATATTGCGGCGATGTATTCCGCCGAAAACGGCAGTAAGGTATTCTTCGACGTAAAGGGTATTTACGACAAGGAAGAATTTGAAAACGCAGGCTTCGATTACTGGAGACTGTAATATTCCGAAAAAGGGATGAAAATATGGGCTATTCAAATTTATCATTTCCCGAAAATTCCGTGTTCCTCGTAACGGGAGGTGCAGGATTTATCGGATCAAACCTCTGTGAGGCTATACTGAAAATGGGTTACAAGGTCAGGTGCCTTGACGACCTTTCAACGGGTAAGCAGGCGAACGTTGACCTCTTTCTTGATGATCCGAACTATACTTTTATCAAGGGCGACATCAAGGAGCTTGACACCTGTATGGCGGCTTGCGAGGGCGTTGACTATGTGCTCAATCAGGCGGCGTGGGGGAGCGTTCCCAGAAGCATTGAAATGCCGCTTTTCTACGAAAGAAATAATATAATGGGTACGCTGAATATGATGGAGGCGGCAAGACAGCAGGAAGTCAAGAAATTTGTCTATGCCTCCAGTTCCTCGGTCTACGGCGATCACCCCGTGCTCCCGAAAAAGGAGGGACAGGAGGGCAACCTGCTTTCCCCTTACGCTCTGACAAAGCGTGTTGACGAGGAATTTGCGAAGCTTTATACAAAGCTTTACGGATTGGATACCTACGGAATGAGATATTTCAACGTTTTCGGCAGACGTCAGGATCCCGACGGAGCATATG